>JAEUMK010000047.1 GCA_016792565.1 Alphaproteobacteria bacterium | reverse complement strand
GCCCGAGGGCATGGCGACGCAAGTGATGACGAGCTTCGACATCGAGGTCGAGGCGGTCATCACCAAGGGGACGACGCATATCAAACTGCGCTCCGACACCAACGCCATCGCGCGCCCCCACCCGCCGGGGTGCTGAGGCGGAAACCTAAGCCGGCCAATCTGCCGCAACGGGCGACCTTTCGCTCGATGAACCGGGTGCTAGCGTCGCCTGATGAGGGCAGCGCGATTCCTGGCACTTCTTGCGATGTCCGCCCTGGCGGCAGGGGCGGCGCGGGCCCTGCCCGCTGGCAAACCCGTTCTGGCGGTGGAGGATGTCGAGGCGCTTTCGACACTTGAAGCGAACGGCTATGCGCTGGGCGACACGCTGCAAGCGACCGGCGCGGCCAGCACCGCGGATCTGGCTGCCCGCAGCGCGCCTTTCCGGATCCTCGCCGAAGCCATCTCCGCCGATACCGCCGAACTTCGCGACCTGATGGCCGAAAATGGCCGCCCCCTGCGCGAGGTTACGGCGGAAAACATCGGCCGGGTGATGGACCTGCGCTGGCTGTCCTCACCCCTCGCCCGTTTCCGGCTGGTCGGCGTGATCAACAGGATCGACAAGCGCGATTTCGGGCAGTCCGAGGGGACGTGCGGTGAGGTGCGGCTGATCTACCGCCTGGCCTACCGGTTCGCCGGATCGAAGAAGGGCCGGCTCTACAGCTCGCGTCTGCCCGTCTCGATCAATGTCGTGTTCGAGCAGACTGGCGATTGCCGGGATGCGGCAGGCGCATGGGTACCCCCCAAGGGTGCGCCGGAGACCGCCGCCTGGCTGAAGGCCGGTCCGTTGGCGAGAGAACGGCTTCGCCTCAAGCAGGTCGAACTGAACGTCCAGATCGTTCGCTTTCCCTCCGGCCTTGAGACCGAATTCGGCGGCCAGGCTGTGTATCTGATGCGGGTCTTCGGGGCATCGCGCGCCGGGGGCGCGCTGACGCTGTTTCCCAAGCCGCTGGAAAACACGCCGGACGTGCCGAAGCTGGAGGCGGACCCGGCGCTGCGCGCCGAGATGGTGGCCTATCTGCGCGACCACGCCGCAGACGTGGACGAAGGCACGCTCGTGCTGCCCGATCGCTTCCTCAGCACCAAGGCGCTCTCCTATTCTACCTATGGTCCGTTGCGGACGGCCAATCGGCCGTTTAGTGCGCTGCTGAAGCCGGAGGCTTTCGACGGCACGGCAGCGGCGGGATTTCGCCTGCTGAAATCCACGCGCGGCATGCTCGAACGGCTCGACCAGATGTCGTGCATGGGATGCCACCAGAGCAATGGAACGGCCGGGTTCCACTTCTTCGGGCTGGACGACGCAGAGACGTCGCCGCTTAATCGCGTGACCATCGGGCACTCGCCACATTTCGCCGCCGAACTGCCGCGACGCGCGGCCTATGTGGCGGCGCTGCTGGAGGGCAAGGTGCCCGACCGTTTCCGGCCGCTGCCCAACGCGCCGCCAGCCGACTGGCACGGCGCGGAGCCAGTCTATGAGGCGGCGCGACCGGGCATGGCGTGTATTCCATCCGAAGCGGCCGCCGATCTGAGCGACTGGAACTGCGACGCCACGACAGTGTGCACGGCGGTAGCGGCCAATGCGAGGTTGGGGCTGGTGATGGGCCAGTGCCTGCGCCCAACCGACGAGGGCGCCTATTCCGGACAGCTATGCCTCGCCGGCGAGATCGAGGACGGCGATCATCCGTTCAACGATACATTCCGGATCGGCGATACCTTGAACAGCTTCGCCACCACGGTTAACGCCAAGACGCATGCCTGCCGCCCGCCAAAGCTGGGCGTTCCGGGCGGCGCGAGCTATCGTCAGTGTACGGAGGGCGAGCGCAATTTCGACAACTTCGCCAAGGGAGCGCGGCCGGATGAAGTCTGCGCCCTGGCGGGCGGCAAGCAGTTCGATCTGTGCGTCGCATCCGGCGACTTCGCCTCATGCATCGACAAGGCGGTGGTACGCGGCAATCGTCAGACTTGCGGCGGCGACCGCTATTGCCGGGACGACTTCATGTGCCAAGCCCTGCCGCCGAACCTGAAGAACGTAAGCCGGATCGCCGGCAGCGGTTACTGTTCGCCGACCTATTTCCTGTTCCAGATGCGGATCGACAACCACCCGGACCCGGTGAAGGGGCTGTGACCTAGAGCGGAATGTTGTCGTGCTTCTTCCAGGGCATGTCCTGCTTCTTGGTGCGGAGCATGCGGAGGGCGCGGGCGATGCGCCAGCGTGTGCGGGCCGGCATGATGACTTCGTCGATATAGCCGCGCGACGCCGCCACGAACGGGTTGAGGAAGCGGTCCTCGTATTCCTTCGTGCGCTCGGCGATCGCGTCGGGGTTCGACATTTCCTGCCGGAAGATGATCTCCACCGCGCCCTTCGCGCCCATCACGGCGATCTGCGCCGAGGGCCAGGCGTAGTTCACGTCGCCGCGGATATGCTTGGACGCCATCACGTCATAGGCGCCGCCATAGGCCTTGCGGGTGATGACCGTGACCTTGGGCACCGTCGCCTCGGTGAAGGCGAAGAGCAGCTTCGCGCCGTGCTTGATGAGGCCGCCATATTCCTGCGCCGTGCCGGGCAGGAAGCCGGGCACGTCGACGAAGGTGACGATGGGGATGTTGAAGCAGTCGCAGAAGCGCACGAAGCGCGCCGCCTTGCGGCTGGCGTCGCTGTCGAGCACGCCGGCCAGCACCATCGGCTGGTTGGCGACGAAGCCGACCGTGTGGCCCTCGATGCGGCCGAAGCCGGTGACGATGTTCCTGGCGAAGGCTTCCTGGATTTCGAAGAAGTCGCCCTCGTCCGCGACTTTCAGGATCAGTTCCTTGATGTCGTAGGGCTTGTTGGGATTGTCGGGCACGAGCGTGTCGAGCGAATGGTCCTCGACGTCGAACTCGGCAAAGGTCGGCCGCTCCGGCGACTGCTCGCGGTTGTTGAGCGGCAGGAAGTCGATCAGGCGGCGCATCTGCTGAAGGCAGACGATGTCGTTGTCGTAGGCGCCGTCGGCGATCGAGGAGCGCGTGGTGTGGACCTTCGCGCCGCCCAGCTCCTCGCTGGTCACGACCTCGTTGGTCACGGTCTTCACCACGTCAGGCCCGGTCACGAACATGTAGGACTGGTCGCGGACCATGAAGATGAAGTCGGTCATCGCCGGCGAATAGACGTCGCCGCCCGCGCACGGCCCCATGATGACGCTGATCTGCGGGATGACGCCCGAGGAGAGCACGTTGCGCTTGAAGACCTCGCCATAGCCGCCGAGCGAGGCGACGCCTTCCTGGATGCGCGCGCCGCCGGCGTCGAACAGCCCGATGCAGGGCGCGCCCATGCGCAGCGCCAGATCCTGGATCTTGGTGATCTTCTCGGCGTGGGCCTCGGAGGTCGAGCCGCCGAACACCGTGAAGTCCTTGGCGAAGACATAGATCAGCCGGCCGTTGACCGTGCCCCAGCCGGTGACGACGCCGTCACCCTGGATCTTGGTCTTCTCCATGCCGAAATCGGAATTTCGGTGTTCGACGAACATGTCGAACTCCTCGAACGAGTCGGTATCCAGGAGAAGCTCGATGCGCTCGCGGGCCGTCAGCTTGCCCTTGGCATGCTGCGAGGCGATGCGGGCCTCGCCGCCGCCGACACGGGCCGCCGCGCGGCGCTCTTCGAGTTCCTGGATGACGGTTTTCATGGGCGGCCCCGGCGCAAGACTGTGACGGCGCGTGAAATCACGTTTCTTGCGCGCACGCAACGCGCCGCGAACGGAAGTTGCCGGACGGGAAGCGCGCGGGGGCGCCCCTAGCCGAGCAACGAGAGAAACCGGCCGGCGCTTTCCGCCTCCGACCGGATGCGGGCGGTGCGGGCCTCGGCCTCGCAATCGCGGCCCCAGCGCTCGGCCTGATAGTCTTCGTCGAGGCGCGACAGACCGAAGGCCTCGGCGGCCGTCAGCCGCCCGTCGGCGACGGCAAGGCCGAGCCCGAGCGAGGCCATGCCGGTCGTCAGCACATGCAGCGCCCCGAGCCGGAAGGGATCGAAGGCGAGGACGGCGCGCTCCAGCGCCGCCAGCGCCTCCCGCGGTTGCTCGACATGCACGACGCCCTCCGCCAGCGCCAGACGGGCGCGGTGCCTCTCGGCCAGCCAGTCGAGAACGGGCTGCCAGCCCTTGGCCAGGCGGACGGCCAGTTCGACCGGTGAGGCGGCGCGGTAGCAGAGGAGATCGTTGCGGCCATAGGCGGCGAGCCGCCTGGCGAAGGCCTCGCGGTCGGGGGCGATCCGGTCGATCGCTGCATTGGCGAGCGCCGTCAGGGTCATCGAGGCGATGTCGATCTTCTCGCCTTGGGCGTTCCACTCGGCGGCCGCGGCCTCAGCCAATTCCGCCGTGGGGACGATGAAGGC
This sequence comes from Alphaproteobacteria bacterium, assembly GCA_016792565.1. Taxonomy (GTDB): domain Bacteria; phylum Pseudomonadota; class Alphaproteobacteria; order Micropepsales; family Micropepsaceae; genus JADZAI01. The sequence goes on along the minus strand of JAEUMK010000047.1, from coordinate 1,157 downwards.
TGCCCGGGCGGGCGTCTTCAGCTGCCGCTCGTCGAGGTGGATAGTGTGGCCGCCTTCGGCCGGTCGGGCGGAGGCGGTGCGGTAGAAGCGCTTAAAGGCGGGGGCGTTCATGGCTGGGGCCGGGTCCGGCGGGGACATATGCGATGCGCCATTGGCGTGCCGTCGTGAGGTCCGAGGCGGGGCGGCCTGGGAGGCGTCCAGGCGCGCTCGCCGAGACTGCGGGCATGCTTGGGGTGGAAAGGATACCAGATCCGCGAGCGGCGGCGCGAGGCCTCGCCGAAGGTGACGAGGATCGCCGGCTCCGGACCGTCGTTCAGGATCGTATGAGCCGTCCCCGTACCGCTTGGCCAGCCGACGAAATCGCCGGGCCGGAGCGGGTAGAGCCGCCCGTCGAGCCAGGCCCGCGGCGCGCCCTCAAGGACAAAGACGAACTCCTCCTCGTCGCGCTCGGCATGTGGCCAGGAGGTGCGGCGGCCGGGCTGAAGCGTGTCAATACCGCCGCCGATCCGCCCCAGGCCGAGATGAGACGATAGATGAGAATAATCCGCCAATACCTCTGAATCTCCTGGATATGTATTCCCCGTCTGCACATCGAGAGCACGCCAGTCGATGGCATTGGGCGGCAGGCCCCGACCGCGCGCGCCCTTCGGTGACGGAGCGTCACGATGAGCATCCGGGCGCCCCCCATGCGGTCCGAGACGGCGCTTCGGCGGGTCGGTCCAGAGCTTGCCCTGGCGGGCGAACCAGGCCGCGACCTCGCCGTCGCGCGGAAAGTGGACCTTCGAGGCGTAGCGCGAGGCCTCGCCGACCGTCAGGTAGCGAACCGGGGCGCCGGAGTTGTTGATCAGGCAATGCGCGATGCCGGTCCGGTCCGGCCAGCCGACGGCTACTCCTGGCGCGAGGCGGTAAAGCCGTCCGTCCTGCCAGAGGTCAGGCCTGCCTTCGAGGATGAAGACCAGCACCTCCTCCTCGCGCTCGGCATGGGGCGGCGAGGATCGGCGGCCGGGCATCAGCCGCTCGTGCCGGACGCCGATCCGGGAAAGGCCGGTGGCCCCGCCAAGGTCGGCCGCGAAGGCGCGCGGCTCGCCGGTCGCGGGATGCACGGCCTCGGCCTCCCGCTCGATCTCGCTCCAGTGCCGGATGCAGGCGGGTCGGCG
>JAEUMK010000009.1 GCA_016792565.1 Alphaproteobacteria bacterium | reverse complement strand
GCCGAGGATCTCGCCTCGATCGCCAAGATGCTGCGCCCGGAGCTGGCGATACCGCGCCAGACGATCATCAGGGCCGGCGAGATCGGCCGCGAGATGTACTTCATCGTCTCCGGCGCCGTGGACGTGATGGTGAAGCGCGCGCCGGTCCGGCTGAAGGACGGCGACTTCTTCGGCGAGGTCGCGCTGCTGACCAGCCAGAAGCGCAATGCCGACGTCGTCGCCGTCAGCTATTGCGAACTGCTGGTCCTCAGGAAGCGCGATCTCGATTCGCTCTTCTCCAGCCATCCGGCGCTGCGCGCCCAGATCGAGGCGCATGCCGCCGCGCGGCGAAGCGCGGCCGCGGCGGACCAGGGCGCCTAGAGCCTTTTCGTTCCGACGGCACCGGCATCCGCTTCTTCGGATGATGCTCTAGAACTGGTCGAGCACGCCGAGCCTCACCGGCACGGCGGCGAGCAGGCGCTCGAGCTGGGCGCGCGCCTGGGCGTTCGACTTCTGGACGCGCTCGGCGAGGATCAGCTCGTTCTTCTGGGTGTGTTCGAAGCCGGTGAACTCGGTGAGTCGCACCTTGTAGCCGTGCGCTTCAAGGAGCAGCGCCCGGATCGTGTTGGTGATGTGGGCGCCGAAGGCGCGGCGCTGGACCGGGTGGCGCCACAGCGCGTCGGAGGGTCCGTGCACGTCGTCGAGCAGACGCGCCGCCTCGGCCTGGCAGCAGGGGACGAGGGCGATCGCCGCCGCGTCGTGCTTCAGCGCGAAGCGGATCGCGTCGTCGGTTGCGGTGTCGCAGGCGTGGAGGGCGGTGACCAGAGAGGCGCGCCGTCCGCCCATGGCGGCCTCCGCCGCCGCCGACAGGATCGGCGCGGCGACGAAGCGCACCCTGTCGAAGCCCGAGTCGCGGGCGATGGCGGCGGCGGTCGCGGCGAGATCGGCGCGCATCTCGATCGCCGCCAGCGACCCGCGCTTCGCCGGGCCGATGACGAGGTCGTAGAGAATGAGACCGAGATAGGACTTTCCCGCTCCCAGATCGACGATCAGCGGATCGGCCTCACGCTCGTAGAGGCGGTCGAGCGCCGGCCTGAGCTGCTGAACGAGGTGCTGCACCTGCTTCAGCTTGCGCCGCGAATCCTGGTTGAGGCGGCCTTCGGGCGTAAGGATGTGCAGCGCCTTGAGCAGCTCGACCGACTGTCCGGGCCACAGCTCGGCGAGATCGTCGGGCGCAGGCGTGGGCACGGCGGCCCTGCGGCGTCGGGCCACGATCAGCGCCCCATCTCGCCGCCGCAGGCCGAGAGGCCCGACGCAAAACCCCGGCGATAGAGTTCGGGCTGGCCTGCCGTCATCGCGGCGCGGGCCTCGCGCTTGGCATGCGCCATCGAGCAGCCCGCGTCATAGCCGGCGCGGAACACGGGATCGTCGATCGCCCCGCCCGAGGCGCAGGCCGCGAGCAGGAGAAGGGCGGCGAGCGCGCTGAATGTCTTCATGCGTCGGATTCTCGACGAAGTTGAACGAAAAGCAATCGCCCGCCTTGAACACGGTTTAAGGCGCGGTGGGCATGTTCGATGCCGACGTGCCGCCGGATATCGGGCTTGCACGGATTTTGGAGGCGCGATGTTATCCTTTCACGCAACGCCGCCGATGCGGGTGATGGTCTTCGCCTCGCAGAAGGGCGGTTCCGGCAAGACGACCCTGGCGGGCCATGTCGCCGTCGAGGCCGAGCGCAGCGGCGCCGGGCCGGTGGCGTTGATCGACGCGGACCCGCAAGGCAGTCTCGCCAAGTGGTGGAACGCCCGCGAGGCGCGCACGCCCGCCTTCATCCAGTCGCAGTTCTCCTCGCTCTACCAGGATATCGAGTCGGCGCGCGAGCAGGGCTTCCGCCTGGTGGTCATCGACACGCCGCCGGCCGTCACGCGGGCGATCAGCGAGGTCGTCGCCCATGCCGACCTGGTGGTCGTGCCGACCCGGCCGAGCCCGCACGATCTGCGGGCCGTCGGCCCGACGGTCGACATCATCGAGGGCCGCAAGAAGCAGATGATCTTCGTGCTGAACGCCGCCACGGCGCGGGCCAAGATCACCATGGAAGCGGCGATCGCGCTGTCGCAGCACGGAACCGTCGCGCCGGTGACCGTGCACAACCGCCTCGACTTCGCCGCCAGCATGATCGACGGCCGCACCGTGATGGAGATCGATCCGGTCGCCAAGTCCTCGGCCGAAATCGGCGATCTGTGGCGCTATCTCGGCGAGCGGCTCGCCCGGCTCGATCCGCCGCAGGGCCTGAGCGCGCTCGACGCCGCGCGGCCGCCGGCGCTGCGCCCGGTCACGACGTTCGGGCGCGCCGGATCGGCCTTCGGCCGCCGTGCCTTCGGTTGAGCGCAGGGGGAAGTGCTTCCATGAGCTATCGTTTCGCTGCCCTGACTTCCGGTCTGCTGGCGCGCAAGGGCGCCGCCCAGCCGGCCATGGCGACGCATTCCGGCGGCAATCCGCGCATGTCCGCCGAGCCGCCGCCGCCCGTGGTGGCCGAACCGCCCTTCCGCCCGGCTGCCGTCCTCGCCCGGGCCGGCTATGCCTATGAGGTGCCGCCGCTGCGGTCCGTTCCGCCGCCGGCCGCGGCGCCGGTCCAGGGCGCCGATCCGGCCGCCGCCTGTGCCGGCAGCACGGCCTGCGCCATCGAAGCGGCTGGAGTCGCCGACCCGGCGCGGCGCTTCCATGTCTCGGTACGGCTGCGCCAGTCGCATTTCGTGCGCCTGAAGATCGCCTCGGCCCAGCTGCGCAAGCCGAGCCAGGACATCGTGGCCGACGCGCTCAGCGCCTATTTCCGCACGCTCGATCCCAACGTCTTCGGCGACTGCGCCTGCGCCCGCGAGTAGGGCGCAGGACCTCACGGTCCGCTCAGAAGAAGAGGACCGTGTTGAGCGCGAAGAGCGGCAGCAGGATCGCGCACGACCAGATCATGTAGCCGAAGAAGCTCGGCATCCGGACGCCGCGCTCCTCGCAGATCGTCTTGACCATGAAGTTCGGCGCGTTGCCGATATAGGTGACCGCCCCGAAAAACACCGCGCCGGCCGAAATCGCGGCCAGCGTCGGGGCCGCCTCGCTCATCAGCGCCGCCGCGTCGCCGCCGGCCGTGTTGAAGAAGACGAGATAGGTCGGGGCATTGTCGAGGAAGGACGAAAGTATGCCCGTCAGCCAGAAATACATGGCCGGGTTGTGCGATCCGTCCGGATTGTTGACCAGCGCGACGAGCGGCGCGAGGGCCCCCTTGTCGCCCGCCTGCAGGATGGCGAGGGCGGGAATGATCGTCACGAAGATGGCGACGAAGAGCAGCGCGACCTCGACGATCGGATCCCAGTTGAAGGCGTTCTCGATGCGCACCGAAGTCCTGGTCGTGGCGAGGCTGATCGCCGCGATCACGATCAGGCCGGCGCTGCGGGCGAGGCTGTCGAGCGGCATATGGACGCCGATCAGCTCGATGCCGAGCGCCGGGTTGATGAGGCTGCTGGCGACGACGATGCCGACGACGCCGAAGAGCAGCAGGACGTTGTGGGCGCCGAGAATCTCGATGGGCTGCTCGTCCGCGTCGTCGTTTGCCGAGAGGACGGGCGGTTCGCGCCGGGTCTGGAGCGTGTCGATCGCATAGAAGAGGCCGAGCAGCACCGCGCTGGACAGCAGCATCGGCAGGAACAGGTGCTCCGCGGTCCAGAAGAAGGACACGCCGTTCAGGAAGCCCAGAAAGAGCGGCGGATCGCCGAGCGGGGTGAGCGAGCCGCCGACATTGGCGACCAGGAAGATGAAGAACACGAAGACATGCGTGTTGCGCGGGCGCCGGATGTTGGCCCGGATCAGCGGCCGGATGAGCAGCATCGCCGCCCCGGTCGTCCCCAGCAGGCTGGCGACCATGGCGCCGAACGCCAGGATCGAGGTGTTCGAGGCCGGCGTGCCGCGGATGTCGCCACGCACCAGGATGCCGCCGGCGACGGCGAAGAGCGTGTAGAGCAGGATGATGAAGGGCACGTACTCCAGCGCCAGCGTGTGCCACACGGCGGTGGCCGCAGCCCCCGGCCCGTAGACGACGCCATAGGGGACCGCAAAGGCCAACGCCCAGAACAGGGCGATCTTGCCGAAGTGGCGGTGCCAGATCCGGGGGGCGAGCAGCGGCACCAGCGCGATCGACAGGAGGATGCCGACGAAGGGGGCGACCCAGACCAGTCCGAGCGCCGCGCCGTCGGGCCCTTCGGCCGCCTGGGCCGCGCCGGCAAGCGCGAGGATGCCCGTTGCGAAGGCGGCTGTGGCCCGGACCATGTGGAGTGCTCTTCTTCAATGCGTGCGGGGCTGTCTTATCGATCCGGCGGCGGGGCGCAAGGCCAGCCATGAACTCCGTATACGGACGAACGGAGCGGCGGATCGACTCTGCGGCCAAGGGTCGAATCGGTTTCGAAACAAAAAAATCATTAGAATCAGGAAGTTAGGAGATTTTCCGCTTGCCGCGTCGGGCGATTCACCGCATGGTTAACCAGTCGTGAATGACGGGGGTACGTCGTCGCGGCGCGGGCGCGGATCGGGGGATGACGCGGATGGGGGCGATGGGTTTTTCGTTGCAGGCGGACGCCATGCTGGCCGACCAGCGTGAGGTGCTCGCCTACTGGACCAGCCTGAAGCGCGGCGCCGCTCTGCCCTGCCGCAAGGATTTCCGTCCCGGCGCGCTGTTGCGTCGCCTGCCGACCATGAGCCTGGTCGATGTCGGCGCCGGCGACGACAGATTTCGCTTTCGCCTCGCGGGCACCGGACTGAGAGACGCGTTCGGCGAGGAACTGACGGGCCGCGCGCTCGGCGAGATCGCCTTCGGTCCGCAGCTGGAGGACTGGCAGTCGATCTATGCCTATGTGGCGGCGAGCGCCGCGCCGGCCAACGGATTCCTGCCGCTGCTCTGGCGCGACCGGCCGGGCGTCGTCCAGGCCTGGCTCAGGCTGCCCTTCGCCGACACAGACGGACGGGTGAACATGATCCTCGGCTATGATCGCTTCCTGCCGCTGGAGCGCAGCGCCCAGCGCGCGCTCGCGACCCGCGCCCCGGCCTGGAGAGGCGGCGTCGCCATGGCGGCCGCGCCGGCCTGAAGACGGTTCGCCGGACAAGGAAAATAGTCATATTTCGCTTGCCTTGCACGAGCATAGGATGTATATCCTATATCGGGCGGGCGCAGCGGGCGGCTGCGCAACGAGGAGCGCGGCGGCGATGGGCAGTCTGGCGGCGGAACGGGAAATCGAGCGCGAGGGCGCGCGTGTCCTGCGGCATCTGGCGAAAGGGCGGCTGGAGCGCCGCCGCTCGGGCGACTACGCGCTGGCCGCGCGGGCCGGGGGCAAGGCGCGTCTCAGCGTGGCGGCGGACCTTGTCGCGGCCTTCGAGGCCCGCGGCTGGATCGGCCGGGAGCCGGACGGCCGGTACGGGCTCGCAGCGGGCGGCGAGGCCTGGATGAGGCGGGCGCGGGCTGCGGCGCCCGATGCCTTCCGCCGCCAGCATGGCGCGATCGAGGACCTGGGCGCCGGGCTGGCGATCGACCGGGCGGCGGCGCCGCTGGACGCTCTCAAGCGCCTCGCCGGACCGGACGGCCGGTCCTTCCTGACGCCCGAGCAGGCGGCCGCCGCCGACCGCCTGGCGGAGGATTTCGAGCGGGCGCACCTGCGTCCGCGCCTGACGCGCGATCCCGGGGCGCTGCCCGGCGGCGCGGTCTGGGTGACGAATACCGCCGACAGGCTGGGGGCGGGCGCGTATGACGCAAGGCGGCGATGCCTCGCGGCGCTCGATGCGGCCGGCCCGGGGCTCGGCGATCTGCTGTTTGACGTGGTCTGCCTGGGGCGGGGGCTGGGCGAAGCCGAGCGCGGGTTCGGCTGGCCGCAGCGCTCGGCAAAGGCGATCCTGCGCCTCGGACTCGACCGGCTCGCCGTGCACTACGGGCTGGCATCGGGGCGGCGGCCGCCGGGGCGGATCGAGGTCTGGCGCAGCGCGCTCGACAGCGCGCCCGACGCCGCGGCCTAGAGGCGCCGCCGGATCAGATATCTGTGCATGCCATCGAGCACGAGTTCGCCGTGCTGGTTGTGTACGGTGGCGCGCATCGCGCAGATCCCGGTCGTGCGCTGCGGCGTCAGCTCGACGATCTCGAGCGCGGGATAGAGCGTGTCGCCGGGGAAGACGCCCTTGAGGAATTTCGCGTTGACCTCGATGAAACCGAGCAGCGCGTCGCCGATCTGATGCGGAAACAGGCCCGCGCCGGCCGCAGTGAAGCTCAGCACCTGAAGCCCGTGCGCGAGAGGGCCCTTGAGTCCGCGCCGCGCGCAGTACGCGACGTCGTAGTGGATCGGATGGTTGTCGAGGCTGACGGTCTGGAACGCCGTGAAATTGCCGTCGCCCAGCGTGCGCGAGGGCAGGCGGAAGATCTCGCCCAGGGCAAGGTCGTCGAACCAGCGCGCAGGCGCCACCTGATGGGCTTCGGGGTCGAAGGACATGGCAGCTCCACGGCCAGGATCGGCGCGACCATGGCATGGGGCAGCGGGGCCGTCACGAGCGGACCGGCGGACATGGGTGCGTTCCGGAGGGGGGAAGACCGGAACGCACCCAGGCCGGCGTGCGAGCGGTGGGGATGGCTCGCGCGGGGTACCTTCAGTTGCTGGCCGCCGCCCCGTCCTCGGTCAGCACCAGCGCCAGGGCATCGAGACCGGCGACGGCCAGGGCCTGCGCGTCGTCGATCGCGTTGGCCCCGGACGAACACAGATCGGGACTCGCAAGGCAGACATCGACGACGGCCTGGTAGCTGTCGTCATAGGCGACGTCGGCCGCCGTCAGGGCGGTCGCGCGCGCCGATCCGACGATCGCGTCGGCCGCCGGATCGCCCGGCATGAAGACGGCGACGACGGAAATCCAGAAGACGGCGCGGCACAGAAACAACATGGAACAGGTCTCGCGTTCTACATCGCGATACTGCCCGTGCCGTCCTGAATTGACGTAAATACAGTCCGTAAAAATCTATATAGACGGAATTACGATGCCAGAAAAATAAACATCAATTATACAGTGTGCAATTACAAAGCGAAACTGTATTCAAATTATCAGATATATTGACCTTAAGTTTTCGACAATTTCGCTCAAATACGATCTATTTACCTTTGTAAACTGTCAATAACCATGTTCTCATTCAGTCATCCTTAACGCCGATGAGGCAATCGTAAACCACCCAGATGGGGCGGTTGCAGACAATGGCGGTTTTCCGGTCGATTTCGGCGATTTTAGGCGCGGCGCCGCGCCAGGCGCCCGACCGCGGATTCGTGCTGGGCCAACTGCTGGGCGGCGCCAGCGGCGTCGGCGCATTCATCCTTTATGCGGCGTTCATCGGTTGGCCGGGCTGGGCCGAGGGCATCGCCTTCCTGTGGCTGGCCGGCCATGCCGGCTTCGCCATCCTGGCCCTGGAACCCGAGCGGGACGCCGCCGCCAAGGCGGGGGCGCTCGCCAGCCTGACCTTGTTCATCGCCTATCTGTCGGCATTGACCGGCGGTCTTGCCTCGCCGTTCCTGCCCTGGCTGCTGGTCCTGCCGGCCGATGGCGCGCTGACGCGCCAGCCGCGGTCCATCGTGCTCGGGGCGGGCGCGGCAGCCTTCGGGATCGTCCTGCTGGCGCTCGCGGCGCCCGAGGGCTGGACGGCGCTGCCGCTGATTCCGGAATCGGGAAGCGCGCTGATCCGTGCCGCCGTCACGCTGGCGGCCGTCGGCTATGCGGGCGCGGCGATCTACTCGGTGACGCTCGCCGAGCGCGAGGCGCAGGCCCGCGAGCGGCGCGGCGCGCTGGTCTTCAAGGCGGTGACCGAGGGGGCCGGCGACCTGATCCTGCGCCTGTCGCCCCAGGGCGACGTGCGCTTCGCGTCTGCCGCCAGCAAGCTGCTGCTGGGCCTCGCACCGGACGAGATCGTGGGGCGCAGCGTGTTCGACTTCGTCCTTGCGGGCGACCGTGCGGTGCTGGCCGACTCACTGCGCGACGCGGCCTCGCTCGGCCGTCCCGCATCGGCGGAAGTCCGCATGGTGCGGGCCGGCGGCGGCGTCGCCTGGATGGAGTTCCGCTGCGATCCGGCCCATGACGGGGCCTGGGGCCGGGACGCCGACATCGTCGCCGTCGGACGCGACACCTCGGCCCGCCGGGCCTTCGAGAACCAGTTGGCGCGGGCGCGGGATCTGGCGGAGCGGGCGAATACCTCGAAATCCCAGTTCCTTGCCAATATGAGCCATGAATTGCGGACGCCGCTCAACGCCATCATCGGCTTCTCCGACGTGATGCGGCAGGAGATGTTCGGGGCGATCACGGTGCCCAAGTACAAGGAATATGCCGGGCTCATCCACGACAGCGGGCGGCATCTGCTGGACCTGATCGGCGACGTGCTGGACATGTCGAAGATCGAGGCCGGCAAGTTCGAGCTGTCGCCCGAACCGGTGGATTCCGCCGAACTGATCGCCAAATGCCTGGAAACGGTGAAGGTGACGGCCGAGAACAAGAAGGTGAAGCTGACCGCCAACCTCGCGGCCGCCGAGGGCCTGGTGGCCGACCGCCGGGCGCTGAAGCAGATCCTGCTCAACCTCCTCTCCAACGCCATCAAGTTCACCCCGGCCGGCGGCACCGTCGAGGTCGCCACGGCGAGCAAGGCCGGCTGGTTCTGGCTGGGCGTCGCCGACGACGGCGAGGGGATCAGCGAGGAGGATCTCCAGCGCCTCGGCCGGCCCTTCGAGCAGGCCTCGACCGCCTATACCCGCGAGCGCGAGGGCACCGGCCTCGGCCTCTCGCTGGTGCGCTCCTTCGTCGAGATGCATGGCGGGCGGCTGGAGATCGAGAGCGCGCTGGGGCAGGGGACCACCGTCCGGGCCTTCCTGCCGATGACCCCCCAGGCCCGCGCGGACTTGGCTGAGGCCGCCCAATAGGTGTAAGAGCGCCGCCCCGTTCATCCGCCGTCCATCTTCGGCGCGGCAGAATGGGCATTCGAGCTGCAGAAGGTTTCTACGCAATATGATCCGCCAGGTTGTCTATCTGAGTTCCGCCCGCGCCGGCACGGGCGACGCCGAGATCGCCGCCATCCTCGATGCCGCGCGCGCCGCCAACGGCCGCAACGGCCTGACCGGCATGCTGGCGGCGGGGGGCGGGGTCTACCTGCAGATCGTCGAAGGCCCGGCCGAAGCCGTGGAATCGCTGCTGACCCGCCTGCGGGCCGATGCGCGGCACGAAAACCTGCGGGTCCTTCAGGACGGCGAAGCCGCGACGCGCAATTTCCCCGGCCGGCTGATGGGCTTCCGCGTCCTTGCCCCCGAGGCGGCCGGCCTGATCGCCGCGCAGCTGCGCGTGCGGGCGATGACGGCGGCCGAGATCGCCACCGCGCTCGGCAACCCGGCGGCGGTCGGCCTCGCCCAGGTCGCGCTGGCGGCGTGAGCCGATTCACCATTCGCTAAGACGGACGGCCCTAGGCTTCCGCCTTGCGAAAGGGGCTCGCAGCCATGATCCGTCAGCTCTGCTATCTCAGCACCGCCACGAGCGATTGGGCAGAGGGCGATCTGGCGCGCCTGTTCCAGAGCGCCAGCCTCTACAACGAGGCGGCGCGGGTCAGCGGCCTGCTCGCCTATGGCGGCGGCGTCTTCTTCCAGGTGCTTGAGGGCCCGCGCGACAATGTCGGCGCCGCCTTCGCCCGCATCTGCCGCGACCCGAGGCACCATGACCTGCGCCTGCTGCAGGACGAGACCGTCGCGAGCCGCGACTTCGGCAGCTTTCCGCTGGCCCTGCGCTCGTTCGACCCGTCGGCCGTTCCCGGAATCGGCGGATTCATCGCCGCCAGCGCCATCCCGGCGATCGTCGCCGGCCTCGGCCACGATCTGACGGCGGCGCTGCCCAGGCGCGCCGCGGCCATCGGCATCCAGGCCGCCTGAGCCCCCGCCCGGCCCGGCGTCCAGCACCACGTCCCCCGCCGCGTCGGATGGCCGCCTTTGCGGGCGGCCATGAGGGTTCAGACGCGGCTCCGGCTGGGGGCGCTAGGGCTTCTTCAGCGCGGCGATCTCGGCGCGCAGGCTGCGCAGCTCGGTGAGGAGGTTGGCGTTGAGCTCGCGCTCGACGACCTCCAGCTTCTGTTCCTCCTCGCTGGCCGTTTCCTCCATCGCGGCCACGATGACGCCGATGAACAGATTGAGGACCATGAAGGCGGTGATCACCAGGAAGGGAATGAAGAACGCCCACGCGTTGGGGTGAACGGCCATGACCTCGCGGGCGAGATCCGGCCAGCCTTCCAGCGTCATGACGGTGAACAGGCTGAAGAGCGAGTCGCCCAGCGTTCCGAAATATTGCGGGAAGGTCTCGCCATAGAGCTTGGTCGAGACCACCGCGCCGACGACGAACAGCATCATCAGCACAAGCACGATCGAGCCCATGCCGGGCAGGGCGCGGATGCCGGCCTCGACCACCCGCCTGAGGCTGGGAATGATCGAGACGATGCGCAGCACGCGCAGGATCCTGAGCGCGCGCAGGGCCGAGAGGCTGGCGGCGGCCGGAACCAGCGAAATGCCGACGATGATGAAGTCGAACCAGTTCCACCCGCTGAAGAAGAAGCGATGGCGATAGACGGCGAGCTTGACGGCCAGTTCCACGACGAAGATGCCGAGGCAGACATTGTCGATGACATGCAGGACATGCATGTAGCCGCCGACCGTCTGAGGCGCGGTTTCGAGCGCCAGCGTCGCCGCGTTCAGCAGGATCACGGCGATGATGAAGTTCTGGAATCGGTCGCCTTCCAGGAAGCGCCGGACGCCGGCGAGGGGGCCGGAAAGACCCGGAGCGCCGGTCTCGGTCGTCGACATTGAATCACATCTCCATGTTGAGTCGGCGGAAGCTAGGCGATCCGGCCTCGCGCGATCAATGTGGCGCGATTGCAATTCCGAGCCGCGCCGCGTAACTCGCAGCGACCGGCATGAAGGACACCGCGATGGCGACCAGAACCAAGGCTGCGGCCGTTGCGGCAGACCCGGGCACGACCGCCCCGCCGCGTTTCGCGAGCGTTGCGGCGGCGATCGAGGCGCTGCGGCCGGACTTGCCGGTCTATGCGCTGTTCCCCAAGCGGATCACCCGCTCGGTCAGGAAGTTCATGACCGGCTTTCCCGGCCGCACGCTCTATGCGGTCAAGGCCAACCCCGCCCCCGAACTGCTGGACCTGATCTACAAGGCGGGCCTGCGCGACTTCGATACCGCCTCGCTGCCCGAGGTGAAGCTGATCGCCGAGCGCTTCAAGGACGCGACCTGCCACTTCATGGCCCCCATCCGCATCCGCGGCACGACGGGCGAGGCCTATCGCAAATACGGCGTTCGCTCGTTCGCCATCGACGACGAGCGCGAGCTGCAGCACCTGGACGAGGAGACCGGGATCACGCTGCCCTCCGAGCGCAAGAAGGTGACGGTCTTCGTGCGCCTGTCGACGCCGGTGGACGGCGCCTTCCTGGAGCTGTCGAGCAAGTTCGGGCTCGACGCCGCCGACGGTGCGGCGCTGCTGAAGAAGGTGGCGGCGGCGGGCTTCACGCCGGCCCTCACCTTTCATGTTGGCTCGCTCTGCATCCGCCCGATGGCCTATCGCCAGGCGCTGGAGTTCTGCCGCGACGCCGTGGAGATGGCCGGCGTTGAACTGGGCGGGTTCGATGTCGGCGGCGGCTTCCCGGCGCCGTATCCGGGCGTCCCCGCGCCGCCGATGGACGATTATTTCTACGCCATCCGCGAGGCCCGCAAGACGCTGCGCCTGTCGAAGAAGGCGGACCTGATCTGCGAGCCCGGGCGGGCGCTCTGCGCCGAAGGCATTTCGGCGATCACCCAGGTCATCCGGCGCAAGAACGACCGCGTCTATCTGAACGACGGGGTCTACGGCTCGTTCGACGAGATGACCCTGCCGGACTGGAACATCGACTATCCCCGCCGCGTCTATATGCGCACCGGCGCCGGCAAGGTGGTCGAGGTCGGCGGGCCGCGGCGTCCCTACCGCGTCTACGGACCGACCTGCGACACGCTGGACAAGATGCCCAGGCCCATCCTTCTGCCCCAGAATCTGGGCGACGAGGACTGGATCGAGTTCGGCATGCTGGGGGCCTATTCCTGCGCCCTGAGGACCGGCTTCAACGGCTTTTATCCAAACCGCTGGGTCGAGGTGCAGGAGGCCTGAGGCGGCGGGTATTTGAGGCGATACCCCCAAGTCTCGACGATCGGCGGAACGGATTGTTTACGCCGATGGCTCATTTTGAGGGCAGAAAACCCTCGCCAGCCCCGAGATCCGCCCCGATGTCGCAGCCCAATCGCAACCTTCTTCGCCTGGTCGACCTGGCGAAGGAGCCGTCGAGCGAGAAGCGGCGCGAATTGCTGCGCGAGATCACGGACCTCTTCATGGAGGCGCCCGAGCAGCACTCGGCCGTCCAGACGGAGCAGTTCGGCGAGGTGCTGGGCACCGTGGCACGGGAAATGGAGATGGAGGTCCGCCAGACCCTGGCGACCCGCCTCGCCAGCGTGCCCAACGCGCCGCGCGCCCTGATCGTCCAGCTGGCCAATGACGAGATCAACGTCGCCCGGCCGGTGCTGACGCAGTCCATCGTCCTCCAGGACAGCGACCTGATCGCGCTCGCCAAGCTGCAGACCCAGGACCACCTCCACGCCATCGCCGGCCGCAAGACGGTCAGCGCCGCCGTGTCGGACGCGCTGGTGGAGCGCGGCGACGAGCGCGTGCTGGTGCGCCTCGTCTCGAACGACGGCGCCGAGCTGTCGCGCGACGCCATGGAAACCCTGGCCGACAAGGCCGATACGGTCGAGCCGCTGCGGCGGCCGATGGTGACCCGCGCCGACATTCCGCCCGACCTGCTGAACCAGATGTTCTTCGCCGTCTCCTCGGAACTGCGCCGGGTCATCATGAGCCGGATGGAGAACGTCGATCCCTCGGTCATCGACGGCGCGATCCGCCAGACCGAGCGGCGCATGAAGATGCGCGCCGCCGCGCCCGATCCCGAGCAGGCCAAGGCCGACGCCTTCATCCAGGGCCTGACGAAGTCAGGGCCGATCACCGAGCAGCTTCTGGTCAATCTCGCCAAGCAGAAGCGCCACGCGGAAGTGGCGATCGTCTTCGCCAAGCTCGCCGATCTCGACCTGAAGACCGCCAAGCGGGTGATCGGCGACAGCAATCCCGAAGGCTTCGCCATCGCCTCGCGGGCCTGCCGCTTCGACCGCCAGACCTTCTCGACGCTGGCCCTCGCCCGCGTCGACGAGACGCGCTCGCTGCAGGCCGCCTACGACCTGCTGGAACTCTACGACAAGGTTCCGGTCGAGGCGGCGCAGCGGGTGATGCGCTTCTGGCGCGTGCGCCAGAACGCCGGCCAGCAGGCCGCGGCCTGAGTCATCCTATTCGGGCAGAGCGACCGCGATTTCTGCGCTGTAGACCGCGGCGGGATCGCCATAGTCCTCGATCGTCTCCTCGATCGTCGCCGCGGACCGTTCCACAAGGCCTTCATGGAGGACGGTGCCGTCCTCGGCCAGGATGGTGACCGGCGCATCGAGATCGGCCATGTCGTCATTGAGACGGACGAGGACCGTGCGTCCCGGGGGGCCGGAGAGCGTGATCGTCTGCCCGTCGCGCTCCGCGGCGATCTCGTCGCCGATCACGGCTTCGTCCGGCGGGACAGCCAGCCAGTAGAAGCGCGCATAGACGACGCCCTGCTGGCGCCAGACGATGCGGTCAGGCTGGGCTTCGCGCGCAAAGCCCTCCATCCAGGGCACGGCGATGCGGTCCTCGCCGTCCATCCAATGGCCCTTGCCGTCGTGGATCTCGGTGAAATGCTCATAGCCGCCGGGATCGGCGGCTTCGAGCGCGTCGAGCATCTCGCCATACTGGCGCGCCACGGCGGCGCGGTCATAGGCGGTGTCGAGCGCCCCGACCTGGATCGAGAAGGGCAGGTTGCGAACCCCGGCGAGCGAGATGCCGTTGGGGTGGCCTGCCATCATCGAGGCCGCGGCGAACCGGTCGGCCATGCGGGGGGACAGCGCATAGACGCCGTCGCCGCCGGCCGAGTACCCCATGAGGTAGACGCGGTCCGGGTCGACCGTGCCCGCCGCCACGAGCGCGCGGATGAGGCGCTCGAGCAGCGGATCGACGGCCGCGCTGTGCCAGCAGTCCCAGGTGTCGGTCGGCGCGCGCGGCGCGAGATAGAGGCCCTCGCGCGGCGCGTAGGCGGCGCCGAGCTCAATCTGGTTCTGCCATTGCCGGTCGTTGACCTCCGGCGTAGTCCCGCCGCCGCCATGCATCGAGATGAAGAGCGGTTGCGCCTCGCCGGTGGGAGACTCGCATGGCGCGGCACAGGGCTGGCCCACGCCTTCGGAGAACTGCACGATGCGGAAGCGCAGCCTGTGGCTTGCGGACTCGATCGCTTCGGCTTCCAGCTCGGCGGCCGTCTCGGCGGCGTAGCGTTCGGCATAGTCCGCCCAGAGCGCTTCGGTGAGATCGGCCGCCTCCTCAAGCGTCAGCTCTGCCAGGGCCGGACCTGCAAGGAGCGCCGCGAGCGCCGTTCCGGCGAGCAACCGCATCAACATCGGACCTAGCCCCGTTCCTTGGTCGCCGTGAACCGGATGGCGGGGTTGCGGTCGGCGATGTAGCCGAGCTCCCAGCCGCTCTTGGCGAGAAACACCGGGGCGCCGTCGCGGTCCTCGGCCATGTTGCCCTTGTTGGCGTCCATGAACTTCCTGAGATCGGCGGGATCGGCAGCCGCGATCCAGCGCGCGGTCTCGAACAGCCCGCCCTCGAAGCCGACCTCGAGCCCGTATTCCTGGTGGATGCGCTGCGCCAGCACGTCGAGCTGGAGCTGGCCGACGACGCCGACGAACCATTGCGAACCGAGCATCGGCTTGAAGACCTGGGTGACGCCTTCCTCGGCGAGGCTTTCGAGCGCCCGCTGGAGGTGCTTGGCCTTCAGCGGATCGGCGAGGCGCACGCGGCGCAGGATTTCCGGCGCGAAGTTCGGAATGCCGGTGAAGACGAGATCCTCGCCCTCTGTCAGCGTGTCGCCGACGCGGAGCGTGCCGTGGTTGGGGATGCCCATCACGTCGCCCGGCCAGGCCTCGTCGACGATCTCGCGGTCGCGGGCGAAGAAGAGGATCGGGTTGTGGATCGACATGACCTTGCCCGAGCCCGAGGGCTTGAGCTTCATGCCGCGCCTGAAATGGCCCGAAACCATGCGCATGAAGGCGACGCGGTCGCGGTGGTTGGGGTCCATGTTGGCCTGGACCTTGAAGACGAAGCCGGTGACCTTGTCCTCGCCCGGCTCGACGGTGCGCTTGTCGGCCTTCACCGGACGCGGCGGCGGGGCGTAGGCGCCGAGCGCCCGCAGCACCTCGGCGACGCCGAAATCCTTGAGCGCCGAGCCGAAATAGACCGGCGTCAGATGGCCCTCGCGGTAGGACTGCAGATCGAACGGCGTGCAGACGCCGCGCACGAAGTCGAGATCCTCGTCGAGCTTCGCCTTCTCCTCGGCCGAGAGGAGGCCGGCGAGGGCGTCGCCGCCGAGCGGGACCGCCGCGCCGTGCTCGCCCAGGCGCGCGAAGGGCAGGAACGTCTCCGATTCCAGATGCGCCGCGCCGCGGAAGCCGAGGCCCATGCCGGCCGGCCACATCATCGGCGTGGTTTCGAGCTGAAGCTTGTCGGCGATCTCGTCCAGCGTCTCCATCGGATCGCGCGCCTCGCGGTCCATCTTGTTGACGAAGGTGACGATCGGGATGTCGCGCAGGCGGCAGACCTCGAAGAGCTTGAGGGTCTGCGCCTCGATGCCCTTGGCGGCGTCGATCACCATGACGGCGGAATCGGCGGCGGTGAGGGTGCGGTAGGTGTCCTCGCTGAAGTCCTCGTGGCCGGGCGTGTCGAGCAGGTTGAAGGTGCAGCCTTCGAACTGGAAGGTCATCACCGCCGTGGTGACGGAGATGCCGCGCTCCTGCTCGATCTTCATCCAGTCGGAGCGCGCGCGGCGGCGCTCGCCCTTGGCCTTGACCTCGCCGGCGAGGTGGATGGCGCCGCCTTTGAGCAGCAGATGCTCGGTCAGCGTCGTCTTGCCGGCGTCGGGGTGGGAGATGATGGCGAAGGTGCGCCGCTTCGCGGCCTGGGCGGCGGGCGTGAGGGCGTCGGGAGCGTCGGACATGAGCGGGAGCTTTCGCAGAAGGCGTGCAGGCGTGCGGGCGGGCTGGCGGCGTGGCCAGCGCGTTACAATCCGATCGCCGCGAAACCCTTCATGTATCTCGAATCCCCGTGCGGCCGAAGCGGCCAGCGCGGGGGATATGGGCGAATGCGCCGGTGAGGTCAAGCGGCGCGCGATGCCTTGAATCGATCGCAGGGCGGTGTGACCATGCGCGCAATCCCCCGCGATCCTATGCAGGCCCCGCCGTGCCCAGACGCGACAGAGATACCAGCCTGCCGTCGCCGTTCCTGCGGCGGCTGACGGTCGTCGGCGAGCGGCTGGCGGGCCACACCGGCTATCCCTTCACGCTGAAATGGCTTTGCAATCCCGATTTCGAACTGACCTTCGAACAGCCGGTGACGGTCATCGTCGGCGAAAACGGCAGCGGAAAATCGACCCTTCTCGAAGCGGTGGCGGCGCTTGCCGGTTACGACCCGGCGGGCGGCGGCAAGGGCTATCACGCGGTCAGCCACGCGAACGCGCGTGAGGGCAGCGGCGCCGACCTCGCCCTAGTGCTGCGCGGCGCGTGGCTGCCCAAGGTGACGAAGGGATGGTTCTTCCGGGCGGAGAGCTTCTTTTCGGTCGCGCGTTATCTCGATGAAGCTGCGATGGGGACCGGCGCCCCCGGTCCCGAATTCCTGTCGCACAGCCATGGCGAGGGGTTCCTGCGCTTCTTCGCGGAGCGGACGCGGCAACAGGGGTTCTACGTCCTCGACGAACCCGAGAGCGCGCTCTCGCCGCGCCGCCAGATCGAACTGCTCCGGCACCTTGCGGGCATTCAGCAGGACCGGCGCGCGCAGGTCATCATGGCGACGCACGCGCCGCTGCTGATGACCATTCCGGGTGCGACGCTTCTGATGGCGACTCCGGACGGGCTGACGCCGACGACGTTGGAGCAGGTTCCTCATTTCCGCCTGCTGCGCGCATTCTTCGCGGACCCCGAGGGCTTCGTGAACTCCGCCCTCGCCGGCGACGAGGACCTCTTGTTCTGAGGCGTCCAGCGTCTCAATACTCGTCGAGGAACGCTTCTCCGCTGCGGCTTTCGACGGCGACGATCCAGAGGTCGGAGTCAAATTTCGTCTGGCGGTCGAGCGCCGCCTGGACGGCGGCTGCGTCGGTCCATTCGGTGAGCGGCGCGAAGACGAGCGCGCCCTTGCCGTCGCGCACGCGCTCGAAGACCCGCGAGGTGCCGTCGAGCCGGTCGATGACGACAAGCACCGCGCCGGCGTCCGGGTCTCCCTTGCGGGTGACGAAGGCCGGGGCGCCGGAGGTGTGGCAGCGCCGGACATAGGCGCCGACCCAGATCTCGGTCTTGAGACGCGCTTCCATGGTCAGCGCGCGACCTCGCCATGCCAGCGGCGCAGCAGCAGCCATTCCAGGAAAGTCAGCGCCGCGTAGATGAGGACGCCCATGAGGGCGAGGAGGATGAGGGCGGCGAACATCTTGGCGATCTGAAGCCGGTTGCCGGCCTCCAGGATGCGCCAGGCGAGGCCGCCCGAGGTGCCCGAGGCGGCCGCGAACTCCGCCACCACCGCGCCGATCAGCGCGAGGCCGCCCGCCGTCTTGAGGCCGGCGAGCAGGTAGGGCAGCGAGGACGGCACGAGCAGGCGGCGGAAGGTCTGAAGCGGGGTCGCCCGGTAGAGGCGGAAGAGATCGCGCAGATTGGGATCCGCCGCCTTGAGGCCGGCGGTCGCGTTGGCGAGCACCGGGAAGAAGGCGACGATCCAGGCAAGGATGAGGACGGCGAGCCAGGCATTGTCGAGCCCGACCCAGATGACGACGAGGGGCGCGATGGCGACGACCGGCGTCACCTGGAGGATCACCGCGTAGGGCGAGAGCATCGCCTCGGCGAGGCGGCTGGAGGCGAAGAGGGCGGCGAGCGCGATGCCGGAGACGGCGGCGAGCGCGAAGGCGGCGAACGTCGTCTTCGCCGTCGCGCCGGCCGAGGCGAGCAGCGAGGCGCCGTCGCTCTGGAAAACCGCGAGGATGGCGGAGGGCGGCGGCAGGACGAACTTCTTCACCTGCCAGTAGGCGACCGCCCATTCCCAGAACCAGACGAGCGCGGCGAAGAGCAGCACGGGAAGGACGAGGCGGAGGAGGCGCTGGGTCATCTCTCGCCCGCCTTCAGCGCCAGCAGCACGTCGCGCGCTACGTCGTTGAACTGGGGCGAGGTGCGATAGAGCTCGTCGCGCGGGTAGGGCGCCGGATTGGCGATGTCGGCGACCAGGCGGCCGGGGCGGCCCGAGAGGACGAGGATGCGCTGCGACAGGAAGACGCTCTCGAACACCGAATGGGTGACGAAGACGACGGTGAATTTCTCCTCGGACCAGAGCCGCAGCAGATCGCCGTTGAGGCGGGCGCGGGTGCTTTCGTCGAGCGCCGCGAAGGGTTCGTCCATCAGCAGCGCGGCGGGACCGGCGACGAGGGCGCGGGCGATCGAGACGCGCATCTTCATGCCGCCCGAGAGTTCGCGCGGCAGGGCGTTCTCGAACCCCGCAAGGCCGACATGGCCGAGCGCCGCGCGGGCGCGTTCCAGCGCCGCGCCCTTGCGCAGGCCGGCGAGTTCGAGCGGCAGCGCGACGTTGCGCGCGGCGCTGGCCCACGCCATCAGCGTTGGTTCCTGGAAGACGAAGCCGATCTCGGGCCGGTCGCCATCCCATTCGATGGCGCCGGCCGAAGGCGCATCGAGGCCGGCGATGAGACGCAGCGTCGTGCTCTTGCCGCAGCCCGACGGCCCGACCAGCGAGACGAAGGCCCCGGCCGGGATGGTCGCGGTGAGATCGGCCAGCGCGCTGGTGCCGCTGGCGAAGGTGCGCGCCAGATGGGAGAGGCGAAGGTCAGGCATCGCGGTCCGGGGCGGGCGCCGCCGCCCGGCGCTGCGCGCTCACTGCGGCAGGAAGACGAGCGTGTAGGCCCGCTTCCAGTCGAGGTCGCCCTTGTAGACGCCGTTCGCCGACATGACCTCGAAGAAGGCCTGCCAGCGCGCGTCGGTCATCGTCCCGATGCCGCCGGTCTCGGCGTCGCCGGCGGTCGCCAGACGGTACTCGTTCATCTTCGCGATGGCGTGGGCGAGCACGTCGTCGGTCATCTCGGGATTGTCGGCCTTGATGAGCGCATTGCCGGGCGCCGGATCGCCGGCGAGATAGTCCTGCCAGCCCTCGATGGAAGCCTTCACGAAATGCGCGACGACGAGCGGGCGGGTCGCCGCCATCTCGTCGGTCGTCAGAATGAGATTGGCGTAGGAGGGATAAGCCTCGTCGGCGAGCAGGAAGAGCTGCGGCTTGAAGCCGCCTTCCTTCTCGATCTGGTAGGGCTCGGAGGTGATGTAGCCCTGCTGGATGGCGCTCGCGTCGGCGAGGAAGGGCGCGAGGTTGTAGGTGTATTTGCGGATCTGGGAATCGTCGAAGCCGAACGAGGCCTTCAGCCAGATCCAGTAGGCGCCCGACGCGGCGTCCGAGATCATGATCGGCTTGCCGCGCATATCTGCAATGGACTTGATGTCGTCGCGGGGGTGAGTGATCAGAACCTGAGGGTCTTTTTGAAATATTGTTGCGACGGCGGTGGCGGGGACGCCTTCGGCGATCATGTTGAGGGGGATGAAGCTGTTGGAGCCGATGGCGAAGTCGGCCTCGCCCGCCCCCAGCAGCAGCGGCACGTTGACCGACGGACCGCCCTGGACGATTTCGACGTCGAGGCCGTACTTCTCGTAAATCCCCTTGGCCTTCGCCTGGTAGAAGCCGCCGTGCTCGGCCTGGGCCTTCCAGTCGGTGACGAAGCGGACCTTGACCAGCTCCTCCTCGGCCGCGGCCGGGACGACGAGCGTGGCGGCGAGGGCGGCGGCGGCGAACAGCGTCTTCAGCATGATGGCTCCGGAACCGGCGGGGCGTTCACTCTAGCGGCATCTGGAGCGTCGTGCACGCCGCGCGGCGGCGCACCGTGTCGATCGCCTGCAGACTGCGTTCGTCGTTGATGAGGGTGCGGATGAGCACGATGCCGCGCGGCGTCGGCGAGGCGACGAGTTCGGCTCCGGCCGGCGCAGGGCCGAGCGTCCCCGCCTTCATCAGCACGATCAGCACCGCCCCGGCGCTGGCCTGGCCGTCGTTGATGACGCGGTAATTGTTGGTGTTCATGTCGTAGAACGACATCGACCAGTAGGTGCCGGGCGGCACCTCGGCGTTGATCCGCAGCGGCCCGTCGCCGAGATCGTAGGGACAGATCGAATAGAGCAGGTCGGGCGAGGAGCGCACGATGCGGTCGGTGTCGGCCGTGGGCCGCGGGGCGTGCGACATCGTGTTGATGCCGGACCCGGCGGCGACGACGGCCATCGCCCGGTTCATCACCAGCGACGGCCCGAAATAGAGCAGCGCCGCGTGGGTGACGGCGGCGATCACGAGGACGGCGAGGAGCCACTTGACGATCTTCATGCGCGGCAGGCCCCCTTCACGAGGCGGAAGAGCGGCGCGCTTTCGGGCGCCGCCGCGAGATCGGGCGCGGGCTGGTAGAGGCGCAGCAGCAGCTCGAACCGGCCCGAGCCGGTGGCGATGCCGTTGGGGCCGGAGCCGTCCGGGGTGAGGGCGATCTCGACTTCGCCGGTGGCCAGCGTGGTGGCCGAGGCGGCGCTGGCCGAGTAGCGGCCGCTGTCGGAGGCGATCAGCATGTCGTCGGGACCGTAGGCGGTGACCGACCACCAGCGCGCGGCCGGCGGCTGGCCGATCAGCGTATAGTCGCAGGCCGCCGTGAGCGGCGCGCCGTCATTGTCGGCGAGCGCCTCGAAATAGATCGTCTCGGACTTGTTGAGCGCGAGAATCGAGGTGATGGCGATGCGCAGCCGCGAATAGGGATCGTTGCCGGTGGAGCCGGCGAGCGGGTTCATCCGCCAGATGCCGACCGAGACGTACGGCGTGGGCGCCGCCCGGAACAGCATGTACCAGAGCGAGCCCGCGCCGAGCGCGACGCCGACGACGAGCGCCGCGAGCCCCATGAGAAGTTTTCTCAGCACCGTCTTGTCCCCCCGGCCGCCGCAGGCCCGGCCGTCGCGGGCATGCTAGACGGGATTCGCGCGGTGCGGAACGGGCCTGCGCGCCGCCGGCGGCGATTGGACAGGGCGCGCGCCGCCCGTGTATCAGCGGATCGCCGCAGGGAGGGCCGGATGAAGCACACGGGCAGGACATTCAAGGGACAGGCGCTGCGCCTCGACGGCGTGGAACTGCACGGCTGCACGCTGGACGATTGCGACCTGCTCTATGCCGGGGGGCTGCCGCCCTCGATCGTCGACTGCACGGTGCGCAACTGCCGCTTCACCTTTGAGGGACCGGCGCTGAACACGCTGGTCCTGCTGAAGGGCATGGCGGCGGAAGGCAGCGCCTTCCAGGACTTCGTGCGCGACCTGCTGCCCGCCGCGCCGCGCCGGATGCACTAGGCGGATATAGGAATATGTTCCAGATTTCGCTTGACGGGCGAACGGCCGGGGCGTATATAGGAATTATATCCGGAATTGGGTGAAGCCCCCTCCGCCCCCTGACGGGGGCACCTCCCCCGTGAACGGGGGAGGAAAGGGGCGGCGATCTCCTTGATGCCCCCTTCGCCCCTTCGGGGCACCTCCCCCGTGAACGGGGGAGGAGAGCGGGGCTGCGGCTTTTTTCGGGTGAGGGTGCGATGGGTGGAAAGACCAAGCGGCGCATAGGGGCCGCGGCGGACTGGGCGATGACGGACGATCCCGACTGGGAGGCGATCCGGCGCGACTATCAGTCGACGATGG
>JAEUMK010000105.1 GCA_016792565.1 Alphaproteobacteria bacterium | reverse complement strand
GGGCGGGCTGAAGACCGAGCCGATGGTCCTGGAGAAGCTGAACGGCAAGACCTCGGACGGCCACGGGACGCTGAACTGGAGCCTCGTCGACTATCACAAGTTCCATCACGTGCTCGGCCCGGCGTGAACCCGCGGCGCTGCGCCGACCTCGCCGGAGCTTGCCCTAGTAGGCGTAGTCCGCGAAGACACGGCGGACGTCGCCGTTCCATTCGGTGCGGAACTTCCTCAGCATCTCGTCGGCCCTGGTCTCGCCGCTATCGACGATGCGGCGCAGCGTGTGGAGGAAGCCGTCCTCAGACGCGCCCATGCCGTCGAGCCGGGCGCGCGACTTGAGGCCGGCCGAGGCGATCTCGAGCATGTGGTGGGCGTAGTGCTTCACGCTGCGGCCGCGGAAGGGCGTGGCGAGGCCGAGCACCGGCACGCCATGGCGCAGCGCCACGCGCTCTTCCTGGGTCCAGTCCTTCACCAGATCCCAGGCGGCATCCAGCGCCGACTGGTCGTAGAGCAGGCCGACCCAGAGCGCGGGCAGCGCGCAGAGGCTTTTCCACGGACCGCCGTCGGCCCCGCGCATCTCGATGTATTTCTTCAGCCGCACCTCGGGGAAGATCGTCGTGAGGTGGTCGGCCCAGTCGGAGAGCGTCGGCTTTTCGCCCGGCAGCGCCGGCAGGCGCCCGTCGAGGAAATCGCGGAAGGACTGGCCGGAGGCGTCGATGTACTTGCCGTCGCGGTAGACGAAGTACATCGGCACGTCGAGCGCGTAGTCGACATAGCGCTCGAAGCCGAAGCCGTCCTCGAAGACGAAAGGCAGCATGCCCGAAC
Organism: Alphaproteobacteria bacterium; assembly: GCA_016792565.1. Classification (GTDB taxonomy): domain Bacteria; phylum Pseudomonadota; class Alphaproteobacteria; order Micropepsales; family Micropepsaceae; genus JADZAI01. The sequence continues at coordinate 17,653 of JAEUMK010000105.1, read as the reverse complement.
GGGCGTTGTCGGTGTCGGTCCAGATCTGCGAGCGGTAGGAGAGGAAGCCGTTGGCGCGGCCCTCGCGGAACGGCGAGTTGGCGAACATGGCGGTGGCGATGGGCTGGAGCGCGAAGGCGACGCGCAGCTTCTTCGCCATGTCGGCTTCGTTCGCGAAGTCGAGATTCACCTGCACCGTGCAGGTGCGCAGCATCATGTCGAGGCCGTAGCCGCCGACCTTGGGCATGTAGGCGCGCATGATGTTGTAGCGGCCCTTGGGCATCACCGGCGTTTCCTCGCGGCTGGCGAGCGGGTGAAAGCCGAGGCCGAGAAAGCCGATGCCGAGCTCGGTCGCGACTTCTCGGACCTGTTCGAGGTGAAGGTTCACCTCCTCGCAGGTCTCGTGGATGGATTTCAGCGGCGCGCCGGAGAGTTCGAACTGGCCGCCCGGCTCCAGGCTGATCGCGCCGAGGCCGCTTTTCAGGCCGATCAGCGTCTCGCCCTCGAAGACGCCTTCCCAGCCGAAGCGCTTCATGCCCTGCAGCAGCGCCCTGATGCCCTTGGGGCCGTCATAGCCGGGCGAGGCCAGGGTTCCAGCATAGAAGCCGAACTTCTCGTGCTCGGTGCCGATGCGCCAGGCGGCTTTCGGCTTGGAGCCGGATTCGAGCAGGGCCGCGAGTTCGTCGCGATGCTCGATCAGACCGCCGCCCTGTTGCGGTACGGACATGCTCACTCCCCCCGCCGGTCCGGCAGCCGGCCCGACGCCTAACGCGTTCCCAGCCGGTGCATGTGGCGCACCGGAACGCCCGCCGCAAGGGGGGCTAGGCCTGGGCCGCCTGCCAGATCGCCAAAGCCGCCAGCGCGGCGGTGTCGGCCCTGAGGATGCGGGTGCCGAGAGTGACAGGCACGGTCTGCGGCAAAGCGCGGATGGCGGCGCGCTCCTCGGCGTCGAAGCCGCCCTCCGGGCCGATCAGCACCGCCCACGGCCCGCGCGGCGCGGCCTTCAACGCCTCAAGCGCGGGCGGCGCCCCGGCCTCGTCGCAGAAGAGCAGCGCCCGTCCCGCCGGCCAGGCGGCGAGCAGCCAGGGCAGCGCCGCCGGGTCATGGCATTCGGGCACGTCGAGCCGGTCGGACTGCTCGGCCGCCTCGATGGCGTTCGCCCGCATCCGCCCCGTGTTGACGCGGTTGACGATGGTGCGGCGGGTGAGCACGGGTTTCAGGACCGAGACGCCCAGCTCGGTCGCCTTCTGGGCGATGAAGTCGGCCGGGGTCTTCTTGATCGGCGCGAAGCAGAGCCAGAGGTCCGGCCCGTCCTGCTGCGGCCGGGCGAGGGCGCGCGGCGTCGCGCTCGCCCGGCGCTTGCCGGAGAGGTCGAGCGTCGCCCGCCACTCGCCGTCGCGGCCGTTGAAGAGCCGCACCGTGTCGCCCGAACGGGCCCGCATGACGTGGCGCAGATAGTGCGCCTGGCCCTCGGTCAGCGCCACCGCGTCGCCGGCGTTCAGCCCGTCCTCGACGAAGAGCCGCAGTCTGCCGCCGGGTTCGACGAGATCGCCGGTGTCGTCCGTCATGTCGCCCTCTTGCACGGGCGGCGCGCCCGACGCATGCAAGCGACAGACACTACCGCAATCCGCCCGGGTCAAGCCCCGGCGACAGGAGGCACGTGGCCCCCACCGCCAAACCCGCCGACGCCGTGCGGCGGTCCTTCGTGGACCGGATGCCGCGGCGCGTGCAGCCTTATCTGAGGCTGATGCGCTTCGACCGGCCGATCGGCTTCTGGCTGCTGTTCTGGCCCTGCGCCTTCGGGCTGGCGCTCGGCTCGGCGGGCGAGCCCTGGGACTGGCGGCGCGTCGTCTGGTACGGGGCGCTGTTCGCCATCGGCGCGGTCGCCATGCGCGGCGCGGGCTGCGTCTGGAACGACATCGCCGACCGCGACATCGATGCGAAAGTGGCGCGCACGCGGGGGCGGCCGCTGCCCTCGGGCGCGGTGAGCGTGACGGCGGCCTTCGTCTTCCTGGCCGCGCTGGCTCTGATCGGCCTCGCGGTGCTGCTGCAGTTCAACCGCTTCACGGTCCTGCTCGGCCTCGCCTCGCTGATCCCGGTTGCGATCTATCCCTTCATGAAGCGCGTCACCCACTGGCCGCAGGCGGTGCTGGGGATCGCCTTCAACTGGGGCGCGCTGATGGGCTGGGCGGCGCTACACGGCACGCTGGATCTTGCGCCTTACCTGCTGTTCTGCGGCTGCGTGCTGTGGACCGTCGGCTACGACACGATCTACGCCCACCAGGACAAGGAGGACGACGCGATCGTCGGCGTGAAGTCGACGGCGCTGATGTTCGGCGCCGCGACCAAGCCGATGCTGTGGCTGTTCTACGGCGCCGCGATCGGCTGTTTCGTCGCCGCCTGCCTGATGGTGCGGGTGCATCAGGCCGCCTATATCGGCCTCGCGATCCTCGCCTTCCAGCTGGCCGGGCAGATCGTCACCGTCAAGCTCGACAGCGCCGCCTCGTGCCTGAAGGTCTTCCGCTCCAATCGCGACGCGGGTCTCATCTTGTTCCTGTCGCTCGCCGCGGGCGCGATGCTGGAGCGATCCGTGATGGATCAGTTCGGGTTCTAAGACTTCTAAGAACCGGGATTCGAGACTAGGCTTGTTCCATGAGCGTCTTTCACAGGGTCAAGGCGAGCGACCTTCTCGCGCCTGCAGAACTGGAGCAGGTCCGCCACGCCTCGGACGTGCTGGGCACGCTCTGCGTGCTGCACGCCTGGGCGGTGATCGCCGGTGCGATGGCGCTGACCGCCTGGCAATGGTGGCTGGCGCCGGTGAGCCTCGTCCTCATCGGCGGACGGCAGCTCGGTCTCGCCATCCTCATGCACGATGCGGCGCACGGCGTGCTGACGCGGACGCGGTGGCTGAACGAGTTTCTCGGGCAATGGCTGTGCGGCTATCCGGTCGGGGCCGAACTCGTCGCCTATCGCAACTATCACCTCAAGCACCACCGCAGCACGCAGCAGCCAGACGATCCGGACCTGGAGTTGTCGCGGCACTTCCCGATCACGCGGGCAAGCTTTCGCCGCAAGGTGATTCGCGATCTCACCGGCCAGACCGGCTACCAGCAGCGCAAGTCCTCGATCCTCGGCGCGATCCGCCGCAAGCAGTGGGCGATGCTGGCGGGCTGGGCGGCGACCAACGCCGTCATCCTGACCGCCTGCATCGCCAGCGGCTTCTGGTGGCTCTACCCGCTTCTTTGGCTTGCGCCGCTGCTGACCTGGTATCAGGTCATCACCCGCATCCGGAACATCGCCGAGCACGCCATCGTGCCCGACAACGACGACCCCTATCGCAACGCGCGCACGACGCTGACCAATCCGCTCGTGCGGGCGATCCTGGCACCCTATTGGGTGAACTACCACGTCGAGCACCATTTGCTGTTCTGGGTGCCGTGCTACCGCCTGCCCCTGATGCACCGCCTGCTCGCCGCCAACGGCACGACGGCACGCATGGAGGTGCGGCGCGGCTATCTGGGGGTGCTGAAGGCGGCGACGTCACGGCCGCCCGGCAGCGGCGGCGCGGAAGGCGGTCGCGGCCAGCGGCGCCGCAACGTCATGGTCGAGGGCGAGGCCGCGGCCGGGCTCTCCGCCTGATTTCCATTCAATCATTGAGGACACGAGAATGCGGACCACACGCGCAACGGTCATGATGTTTGCTCTCGCGGCGGGCGCGCTCGGCGGCTGCGCCGGCCCGCGCGCCGCGTCGCCGGCCGCCGAGACGCCTGCCCCCGCACCCGCCCAAATCGCTTCGGCCGAGGACCCCGGCGATCCGACGATCTGCAAGGAAGAGGGCGACAGCACGACGCGGGTGCGCAAGCACAAGACCTGCTTGAAGAAGAGCGAGTGGGAGGCGCGCGCCGACAGCGCCCGGCGCGGCTTCGAGCAGTCGCAGGGCCCGATGACCAATCCGGAGAGCGGCGGACAGTGAGCGAGGGCCCGGACGCTCGGGTCCGCTTCATCGAGACCAACACCGACTGGCTGCCGCCGCCGCACGTGCCGGAGATCCGGCTGAGGCTTGCCAGCGAGATCTATCCGATCTGGCGCATGTCGGAGGAGGCGCTGGCCGAGTCGGGCGTGCCGCCGCCCTACTGGGCCTTCGCCTGGGCGGGCGGCCAGGCGGTGGCGCGCTATCTCCTCGATCACCCCGAAACCGTCCGGGGCAAGCGCGTGCTGGATACGGGCAGCGGCTCGGGCCTGTGCGCCATCGCCGCCGCGATGTCCGGCGCCGCCGAGGTGACGGCGAGCGACATCGACGCCTTCGCGCTCGACGCGATCCGCCTCAACGCGGCGGCGGCCGGAGTGACGGTGACGCCGACGGACGCCGACATGGTGGGCCGCGACGAGGGCTGGGACGTCGTGCTGATCGGCGATCTCTTCTACGAGCAGCCGCTCGCCGGGCGGGTGGAACGCTGGGGCCGGGGGCTGGCGGCGCGCGGCGCGCTGGTGCTGGCAGGCGATCCGGGCCGCTCCTATGTGCCGAGGACCGGCCTGACGCAGCTTGCGCTCTACGAGGTTGCGACCTCGCGCGAACTGGAGGACCGCGAAGTCCGGCGGACGCACGTCTACCGGCTTGAGGCGGCGGGCGGCGAAACAGGTTAGGATCGGATGGCCGGATCGGATTCGCCGAACCTGCGCTGGTTTTGCCGACCCTCCTGCCGGCGCTTGCGGGGGCGGTCCGAGCGCCATCTCGCTGCGCCAGGCATCGACTGGCAGAAATGACGACCATGGAACCGACACAGCGCACGATCCTCGACCTCATCGCAGCCAAAGGCGAGATGGTCCTGTCGGGCAACAAGGAGAGCTTCTCCTATCTGCAGTACAGAAACAGAATCTGGCTCCATGTTGTCGGCGACGCGATGACCCAGGACACGGAGACGCATCAAGTCACGCCCGAGCAGGCGCTCCAGATGCTGCGCAGCAAGGTGCGCGAGCGCACCGGGCATTACGGACCGGATCGGGGTGAGGTCACCTGGCCCGACGTCCTGTCCTACTTTCAGGCAGGAAGGTTCTGATCACCATGTCCTGTCCGACTCAGCTCGATCCGCAAGCCCTGCGCGCATGTCTCGACGCGGCCGCCAACATCCAGGTCTTCGCGCTCTACGCGGCGCTGAACGGACTGATCGTGCTGGGCCTGGCGGTTCTCGCGGTGCGCGCCCGGCGGCGGGCCAAGGTGGGCCTTGGCGACGGCGGCGACGCAGCCCTGCTTCAGGCGCAGCGGGCGCACGGCAATGCGGCCGAATACGTGCCGCTCGTCCTTGTTCTGCTGCTGGCCCTGACGCTTGTGCAGGCGCCGGCCGCGCTGCTGCACGGCATCGGCGGCGGTCTCGCCTTCGGCCGCGTCCTGCACGCCATCGGCCTTTACCAGTCGTCGGGCGCCTCGGTCGGCCGCATGCTCGGCATTCTCCTGACCTGGGCGGCGCTGCTGGTCGCCGCCGCCGCGCTCCTCGGCTATGCCCTGGCAGGCTGACGCCATGATCGCGCTCGATCCCGCCCATCTGCCGGCGCTGGCTCTCTATGCCGGGGCGATCGGCGTTCTCGGCGCCATCGCGCTTGCCCGCGACGCGCTGGAGCGCCGTCCGCCGGGCGCGGGGCGCGAGGCGGTCCTCGCCCCGCTCGGCCTCGCCGCGCTCATCGCCGCGCTGGCGGCCGGCGCGCCAGGCTGGATGCGGCTGCTGGCCGGCGCGCTGGTGCTGACCGGCCTCGCGCTCAGCGCCGCCGCGCCGCGCGATCCCGGCCGGGCCTCGCCCGGGCGGCGGATCGGGACGCTGGCGGCCACGGCCGGGATCGCGGTCGGGCTGGCGGCATCTTTCCTTCCGCTCGCCGCCGGGCCAGAACAGACGCCATGAGCACAGACCAACGCCTCGACCGCCTGACCGATCTCATCGCCGCCGCCCGCAAGCTGGGCGCCGACGCCGCCGACGCCATCTTCGTGGAGAGCGCCTCGCTGGGCGTTTCGTACCGGATGGGCAGACTGGAGGACGTGGAGCGCTCGGAGTCGCTGGATATCGGCCTGCGCGTCTTCTGGGGGAAGCGGCAGGCCGTCTCCTCGACCACCGACCTGCGCGCGCCCTCGCTGAAGGCTCTGGCCGAGCGGGTGGTGGAAATGGCGCGGACCGCCCCTGAAGATCCCTATTGCGGCCTCGCCGATCCGGCGCGGCTCGCCCGAGACTTTCCCGCGCTCGATCTGGAAGACCCCTCCGATCCGGGCGCCGAGGTCTTGAAGGCGCGCGCCGCCGCCGCCGAGGGCGCGGCGCTGGCGGTTCCCGGCATCACCAATTCGGAAGGCGCGAGCGCAAGCTGGGGCCGTTCGGCGGTCGCGCTGGCGACCTCGGAGGGATTCGCGGGAACCTATGGCGGGACCAGCCACAGCGTTTCGGTCAGCGTGCTGGCGGGCGAAGGCACCGGCATGGAGCGCGACGACGACTTCCTGTCGGCGCGGCACGGCAGCGACCTCGGCGATCCGGCAGCGGCCGGGCGCGAAGCGGCGGCGCGGGCGCTGAAGCGGCTGAACCCGCGCAAGGCCGAAACCTGCGCGGTGCCGATCGTCTACGACCCGCGGGTCTCGATGAGCCTCGTCGGCCATTTCGCAGGGGCGATCAACGGTGCCTCGATCGCTCGCGGCGTCTCGTTCCTGAAGGACGCCATGGGCAAGCAGGTCTTCGCCCGCGGCATCGAGATCGTCGACGATCCCCACCGGGTGCGCGGGTTGCGGTCGAAACCCTTCGACGGCGAGGGCGTCGCCAACGGCAGGCGCGCGCTCGCCCAGGATGGTTTGCTCACGACCTGGATCATGGACAGCGCCTCGGCCCGCCAATTGGGTCTGGCGACCACCGGCCATGCGGCGCGCGGCACCGGCGGGCCGCCCTCGCCCGCCGCCACCAATCTCTACATGCAGGCCGGCACGCCCACCCCCGCCGAGCTGATGGCCGACATCAAACAGGGATTCTACGTCACCGAGCTGATCGGCATGGGGGTCAACGGCGTCACCGGCGACTACAGCCGCGGCGCCAGCGGCTTCTGGATCGAGAACGGGGCGATCGCCTATCCGGTCAACGAGATCACCATCGCCGGCAACCTGAAGGACATGTTCCTGCACCTGACCCCGGCGAACGACCTGACCTTCCGCTACGGCACCAACGCGCCGACGCTGCGCGTGGAAGGCATGACGATTGCCGGCGCGTGAAGACGATCTCGCCGATCTGGGGCTGCTGATCGCGGCGGCGCGCGAGGCCGGGGAGGTGCTGATGCGCCACCACGGCACCGGCGTGAAGGTCTGGAACAAGGGCGGCACGCCGGTCACCGAGGCCGACCACGCCTCGAATGCGCTGCTTGCCGAACGCCTGCGCGGCGCGCGCCCCGACTATGGCTGGCTGTCGGAGGAGACGGCGGACGATTCCTCGCGGCTTTCGGCGCGGCGCGTCTTCGTCGTCGATCCGCTGGACGGCACCGTCTCGTTCATCAAGAGCAAGGACGATTTCACCGTCTCGCTGGCCGTGGTCGCGGACGGCGCGCCGGTGGCGGGCGCGGTCTACAACCCCTCGCGGGACGAGATGTTCGCAGGCGTCCTCGGCGGCGGGGCGACGCTGAACGGCGCGGCGATCGCCTGCAGCGCGGTCTCGGGAATCGAGGGTTGCCGCATGGTCGCGCCGCGCGGCCTCATCGCCCATCCCGCCTGGCCGGCGCCCTGGCCGGAGATGGAGATCCTCAAGATCGGCTCGATCGCCTACCGCCTGGCGCTGGTGGCGAGCGGGCGGGCCGACGCGACCCTCGCCCTCACCACCAAGAGCGACTGGGACATCGCGGGCGGCGAGATTATCGCCCGCGAGGCCGGGGCGCTGGTCACCACGCATGACGGGCAGGCGTTCCGCTACAACCGCCCCACCACCCACCAGGCGAGCCTGCTGGCGGCGGGAAAAAACCTCTACCCCGCCTTGTCGGCGCGCGTCGGGGCGGTAAAGCTGCCGCCGAGGCAAGCGTGAGGATTCGATGGCCGTCGCGAAGAAGACCGCATCCAAGGCGACCCAGAAGGAGCAATTGCTGCATCTGGTGCTGGGCGGCGAGCTGACCGGGCTGGACGGGGTGGAGTTCAAGGACCTCGCCAAGGTCGACATCGTCGGGCTGTTCCCCGATTACGACAGCGCTCACAAGGCCTGGTCGGCGGCGGCGCGCCAGACGATCGACAACGCCCATATGCGCTATTTCATCGTGCATCTGCACAGGCTGCTCGATCCGGACAGCGCACCGAAGGCGAAACGCGTCAGGAAGTGACGGCCGGCCAAGGGCTTAGGCCGGTTCGGGCGGCTCGCCTTGCCTCTTGCGGGACAGGGGGATAGGCAACCGGCCGTGACGAGCACCCCCACACGGTCGGGCCTCGCGCCGGCGGTCAAGCGCCTGGCCCGGGACTATCTGCCGCCGCATGCGCGCGGCCTGGCGCTCGCGGCCGTCTGCATGATCGTCGCGGCCGGGGGCACGGCGGCGCTCGCCTGGCTGCTCGATCCGGCGATCAAGCTGATCTTCCTCGACAAGCGCGCCGACTGGGTGGTCGCGTTGCCGCTCATCGTCGCCGCCGTTGCGCTGGTCAGCGCCGGCGTTGCCTATCTCGCCTCCTCGATCCTCGCCGCGACCGGCCAGAGGGTCGTCGCGGCGCTGCAGGCCCGCATGGCGCGCAGCCTGGTGCGGGCCGATCTGGCCGTGCTGGAGGCCGACCATTCCGCCGCCCAGGCGGCGCGCTTCACCTATGACGCGACGCTGGTGCGCGACATGGTCACGCGCGGCCTTTCGGGTCTCGCCAAGGACCTGCCGACCGTCGTGCTGCTGATCGCCCTGATGTTCTGGCAGGACTGGTCGCTGGCGCTGGCGGTTCTGGTGGTGCTGCCGCTCGGCGGCGTCGCGATGCGGATGATCGCCATCCGGGCGCGCCGGGCCGCCGAGAGCGGCATGACGGAGACCGGGGCGCTGTCGGCGGCAATCGGCGAGGCGGTCACCGGACGGCGGGTCATCAAGGCCTACGGGCTGGAGGACCGCGCCGCCGAACGCGCCGAGGCGAGCGTCGCGCGCCGCCTCGCCTCGCTGATCGCCGGCGAGCGGGCGAATGCGGCGACCGTGCCGGTCTCCGACGCGCTGGGCGGCATCGGCATCGCCGCCGTCGTCGCCTATGCCGGCTGGCGGGGGATCGCAGGCGAGCTGCCGCTCAACGCCTTCATGTCGTTCATCGCCGCCGCGCTGATGGCCTTCCAGCCGATCCGCGCATTGTCGTCGCTGACCTCGGTGTTCGCGCAAGGCACGGCGGCGCTGACCCGCATCTATGCGACGATCGACGCGAAGCCGGCCATCGCCGACGCGCCGGGGGCGCGGGCGCTGGATCTCGCCGCGCCCGATCCGCTGATCCGCTTCGAGAACGTCTCGTTCGCCTATGCACCGGGCGCGCCCGCGCTCAGCGACGTCACGTTCGAGGTGCGGCGCGGCGAGACGGTAGCGCTGGTCGGGCCAAGCGGCGCGGGCAAGAGCACGGCGATCAATCTGCTGCTGCGCTTCTACGATCCGTCGGCGGGCCGGGTGCTGGTGGCGGGCGAGGACATCCGCGCCGCGACCATCGCCTCGCTGCGCGCCGCGACCGCGCTGGTGACGCAGGAACCGTTCCTGTTCGACGACACGATCGGCGCCAATATCGGCTGCGGCCGCGACGGCGCGAGCCAGGCCGAGATCGAGGCGGCGGCGGCGGCGGCCGAGGCGCACGGCTTCATCGCCGCCCTGCCCGCCGGCTATGCGACGCGGGCGGGCGAAGCGGGGGCGCGCCTGTCGGGCGGCCAGCGCCAGCGCATCGCCATTGCCCGCGCGATCCTGCGCGACGCGCCGATCCTGCTGCTCGACGAGGCGACGAGCGCGCTCGACGCCGAGAACGAGGCGCGGGTGCAGGCGGCGCTGTCGCACCTGATGGCCGGGCGCACGACGCTGGTCATCGCCCATCGCCTGTCGACCATCATGTCGGCCGACCGCATCCTGGTGTTCGAGGCGGGCCGCATCGTGGAATCGGGCGCCCATGGCGAGCTGGTGGCGCAGGACGGGCTCTACGCCCGGCTGTTCCGCACCCAGTTCGCGCCGGCGGAGGGCTGAGCGCCCATGGGCCTGATGAAGCGCATCGGCCGCAGCGCCCCTGTGAGGGCCGCCGCCTGTTTCATCGCCGCCGCCTATATCCGGCTCGTCCACGCCACCTCGCGCTGGGAGACGGTCAACCGCGCGGCGCCCGAGGCCTTCTGGCAGGCGGGCAAGCCCTTCATCCTGTCGTTCTGGCACGGCCGCATCCTGATGATGCCGTATTGCTGGCCGGGGGATAAGCCGATGCACATGCTGATCTCGCGCCATCGCGACGGCGCGCTGATCGCCGACACGATCGGCTGGTTTGGCCTGAAGACGGTGCGCGGCTCGACCGCCAAGCCGGGGCGCGAGCGCGACAAGGGCGCGACCGCGGCGTTGATGGACATGCTGCGCAAGCTCAAAGCCGGGGAGTATGTCGGCATCACCCCGGACGGGCCGGGCGGGCCGCGGATGCGGGCGAGCGAGGGCGTCGCCGCCGTCGCCCGTCTGTCGGGCGCACCGGTGATCGCCTGCGCCTACTCGGCGCGGCGGCGGCGCCTGCTCTCGTCGTGGGACCGCTTCGTCGTTGCGCTGCCGTTCACGAAGGGCGTGTTCGTCTGGGGCGAGCCGATCCATGTCGGGGCCGAGGCCAGGGGCCCGGCGCTGGACGCGGCGCGGCTGAAAATCGAGACGGAACTGACGCGCGTGACGCGCGAGGCCGACCGGCTGGCGGGGCACGATCCCGACGCCATCCTGCCGGCCGATCCGGAGGGGACCGACGGGGCGGCATGAGCGGCGGCGGCTTCACCTACGGCATCTACCGCGCGGCGAGCGCCGCAGCGGGGCCGTGGCTGCGCGCGATGCTGAAGCGGCGCGCCGCGGCGGGCAAGGAAATCCCCGAGCGGCTCGGCGAACGCTTCGGCGAGACGGCGCTGCCGCGCCCGGAAGGCAAGCTGATCTGGCTGCATGCGGCGAGCGTCGGCGAATCGATGTCGGCCCTGCCGCTGTTGCGCGCCGTGCTCGACGCCAACCCGCACGCCCATGCGTTGTTCACCACCGGCACCGTCACCTCGGCGGCGCTGCTCGCCGAGCGGCTGCCGCCGCGCGCCGTGCATCAGTTCGCGCCGCTCGACCAGCCGGCGGCGGTGAGGCGCTTCCTCGCCCATTGGCGGCCGGACGCCGCGCTGTGGGTGGAATCCGATTTGTGGCCGAACGCGCTGGAGGCGCTGCGGGCGGCGCATGTGCCGGCGGCGCTGGTCAATGCGCGGCTGAGCGAGAAGAGCTTTCACGGCTGGCGGCGCGCCCCCGCCTTCGCCGCGCGGGTGCTCTCCGCCTTCCAGGTGGCGCTCGCCCAGACCGACGAGACGGCGGCGCGGCTGACGACGCTGGGCGCCGCCAACGTCGTGGTCACCGGCAATCTGAAGGCCGCCGCCGCGCCCCTGCCCGCCGCGCCCGAGGCGCTGGCCCTTCTCCAGCAGATGATCGGCCCGCGCCCGGTCTTCGCCGCCGCCAGCACGCATGGCGAGGAAGAGGCGATGGTCGGCCGGGCCTATGGGGCGCTGAAGGCCGCGCGCCCCGATCTCCTGCTGCTGCTGGCGCCGCGCCATCCCGAGCGCGGACCGGAGATCGCCGAGACGCTGCGCGGCCTGGGGCTGGCCGTCTCGCGCAGAGGCGCTAAGGTGCGGATCGTGGCGGAGACGAATGTCTACCTGATGGACACGATCGGCGAACTCGGACTGCTCTATCGCTCGGCGCCGTTCGCCTTCATCGGCGGCAGCCTGGTGGCGCATGGCGGGCAGAACCCGCTGGAGCCGGCGCGCCTCGGCGTCGCGCCGCTGCACGGGCCGCATGTCTTCAATTTCCGCGCCGAATACGCCGAGATGGACGCCGCCGGCGGCGCCGTCCTCGTCGCCGACGAGGCGGCGCTGGCGGCCCGGGCCGGCGCCTGGCTTGACGATCCGGAGGCCGCGCGCGCCGCCGGCGCCGAGGCGCGGCGCATCGCCGAAGCGGGCGCGGGCTCGTTCGACGCGGCGAAAGCGGCGCTGGCGCCCCTTCTGGCGAAGGCAGGCTTCCATGCGCCCGCCTGAATTCTGGTCGCGCCCGCCGCAGCAGCCGGGCGTCTTCGCCCGCCTGCTGGCGCCGCTCGCCGCGATCTACGGCTTCGTGGTGCGGACCCGGCTGAAGCGGCCGCCGCAGATGCGCCCGGCGGTGCCGGTCATCTGCGTGGGCAACCTGACGCTGGGCGGGGCGGGCAAGACGCCGGTCGCCATCGCCATCCTGGAGCGGCTGACGGCGATGCGCGCCTCGCCGGTGGCGCTGAGCCGGGGCTATGGCGGCAGTCTCGCCGGGCCGGTGATCGTGGAGCCCGACCATCTGGCCGCCGAGGTCGGCGACGAGCCGCTGCTGCTCGCCCGCCATGCCCCGACGATCATCGCCAAGGACCGCGCGGCGGGGGCGCGCGCCTGCCTGACGGCTGGAGCGGGCGTCATCGTGATGGATGACGGCTTCCAGAACCCTTCCGTCGCCAAGGATCTGTCGATCGCCGTGGTCGACAGCGAGACGGGCTTCGGCAACGGACGGGTCTTTCCGGCCGGGCCGATGCGCGAGACGGCGCGCGACGGCCTGGCGCGCGCCGATGCGGTGATCCTGATGGGCCGCGGCAAGTTCGATCCCGGCCATCCGCGCACGCTGCGCGCCTCGTTGCGCGCGCCGCTGTCGGCCGCCTTCGACGGACGGCGCGTCGTCGCCTTCGCCGGTATCGGCCGGCCGGAGAAATTCTTCCAGACCCTGGAGCGGGCCGGCGCGGAGATCGTCGCGGTCTTCGCCTATCCCGACCACCACGCCTACGAGGAGGTCGACCTTGAACGGATGCGAGCGCTGGCGGCGGCGCGCGGCGCCAATCTCGCCACCACGGAGAAGGACTTCGTGCGCCTGCCGCCGCGCCTGAGGCGCGGCATCCTGACCCTTCCCGTCGAGGCGCGTTTCGAGGACGAACGGGCGCTCGACGCGCTGTTGCTGGACGCACTGGCGCGCGCCCACAGCGCAAGCTAGACCGGCCCGGCATGAGCAAGATCCTCCGCTGGCCGCTCTGGCTGCTCGAAGCCATACCGTTCTTCCTGGCGATGGGCGTCTTCCGGCTGCTCGGGGTCGATGGCGCCTCGGCGGCGGGCGGCTGGCTTGCCCGCACGCTCGCGCCGCTCTCGCCCGCCCACGGCACGGCGAAGCGCAACCTCAAGCGCGCCTTCCCGCAGAAGGGCGAGGCGGAGATCGCCGCGATCCTCAAAGGCATGTGGGACAATCTGGGCCGCACCTTCGCCGAGTATCCCCACTTCAGGGCGTTCTCGGGCTATCCCAATGCGCGCATCGCTCTGGAGGGGCTGGCCGTCGCCGAAGCGGCCAAGGCGGCCGGCAAGGGCGTCATCGCGCTCTCGGGCCATTGCGCGAACTGGGAACTGATGGCGCTGACCGCGCATCAGTGCGGCATGCACGGGGCGGAGATCTATCGCCCGATCAACAACCCGCTGGTCAACGCCTGGATCGTGCGCCAGCGTTCGCGCTACGCCTATCCCCTGCAGATCTCGAAGCTCGGCGGCCAGGGCGCGCGCGACATGCTGCGGACGCTGAAGTCCGGCGGCACGATCGCCATGCTGACCGACCAGAAGCATCGCGAGGGCGTGGCCATCCCGTTCTTCGGCCGCGACGCGATGACGGTGACGGGGCCGGCGGTGCTGAGCCTGCGGACCGGGGCGGCGCTGGTGCCGGTGACGATGGTGCGCACCACGGGGGCGCGCTTCGCCATGGAATTCCATGCGCCGCTTCAGATCGCCCGGACGGGCGAGAAGGAGGCCGACATCCGCGCCATCCTCACCGCGATCTCGCAGGCGCTGGAAGAGGCGATCCGCGCCCACCCCGAGCAATGGCTGTGGGCCCATAATCGCTGGATGGACAAGGCCTGAGCTGGGGTCTTAGCCGGGCATCGGCGGGGCGGCGAGCTGGGGGTCGAGGCGCTCCTGGAACCAGTTGAGCCGCCAGCACAGGTGCGGGCCGGTGGCCCGGCCGGTCTTGCCGATCGCGCCGATAACCGCGCCCTTCTCCACCGTGTCGCCGACCTTCACGTCGAGGCGGCTCTGATGGAGGTAGGACGTGGTGATGCCGCCGCCATGATCGAGGATCGTGGTGCCGCCGGTGAAATAGAGATCGGCCTCGGCCATGCGGACGATCGCCTTCTGCGGCGCGCGGATCGGCTCGCCCTCGCCGCGCGCGATATCGACGCCGAAATGCGGCCGGCGCGGTTCGCCGTTGAGGATGCGCTGGCTGCCATAGACGCCGGTGATGCGCCCCGTCACCGGCCAATCGATCCCGGAGGCGAACCAGATCTCGGCGGTGTCGTGGCTGCGCGCCTCGGCGATCAGTCTGTTGTCGCGGGCGATGCGCTCGGCCGCATCGTCGGGCGGCGTCACCTTGTCGCCGGGCAGGCCGTCGATGCGCTGGATCCTGTATTCGCGCTGGACGATGGCGAGCGTCTCGGTCTGCGGCTCTCGGCCGGGAAGCTCGATCTTCAGCGCCGCGCTCGCACCCTGGTCGCGGCCGAAACCGAAGACGTAGAGGCCTTCGGGACTGACGCGGATCGGGGCGCCGTCGAGCCAGACCCTGGCGCCCGGCTCGGTGCGGCCGACGATCATGCCGCCCTGCTCGAAGTCGCCGGTGAGGCCGGACGCGGCGGCGCGGGCGGGGCGCAGCGGCACGCTCAGAGCGCCGCCGGCCGCCACCAGAAGGGTGAGGAAGCGGCGGCGGTCGAGCATCAAACGCGCCCTTCGGCCTTGAGCTGCTCGTAGCGGCCAAAGGCGATGTCGGCGCTGGCGTAGGGCTCCTGAACCTCGGCGCTCCAGTAGCGCAGGTCGTCCAGCGGGATGGCCTGGCCCGAGACGGCGCAGCGCACGAAGCTGCCCGGCGAAAGCACGAGATAGTCGCCCGGCAGATAGCGCAGCTTGGCCTCGCGGGCGCCGCCCTCGGGGCGGGACTGGAAATTCATCGGCGTCGCGGCTCCCGCGTCATGATCGGTGGCTGGCTCTAGAATAGCGTGCCCTGGCCGCCACCGCCATCGCGGGGGCCGCGCTTCGGCCGCGCGGGCGCAGGCATGGTCGCCGGCCCGTCGTCGCCGGCGGCGGTGACGGCGCGCTCGCCGTCGTGGAACTGGAGGGTCAGCGCGGCGCCCGGCGCGATCGCCGCCGCTTCGCGGACCAGGGCGCCCGAGGCAGCTCGCACCAGCGCGAAGCCGCGTTTCAGCGTCGCGCGGTGACTGAGCGCCTCCAAGAGCTTGGCCGGCTGGGCGAGCGCCCGGCGCGCATCGTCAAGGCGGCGGCGGCCGGCGAGGCCGAGACGGCGGCCGGCCTCGTCCGTCCGCTCGGCGAGGCGCGCCGTTTCGGCCTGGAGCAGCGCCGGGCGGAAGCGACCGGCGGCGGCGGCAAGACGGCCGCGCGAGCGCTCGACGAAGACGCCGAGCGCCCCGCCGAGGCGCAGCGTCACGCCGTCGAAGCGCTGGCGGGCGAGCGCCAGCAACTGGTCTGGGCGCGGCAGGCCGCGGGCGAGATCGGCGACGCGGCGGCGGCGCTCCTCGCTCGCCCGCGCCATCGCCTGGACAAGCCTGCGCTGGAGCCCCAGCGTCTCGGCGACGAGATCGGCGCGCACCGGCACGGCCATCTCGGCGGCGGCGGTCGGCGTCGGGGCGCGGCGGTCGGCGGCGTGATCGATGAGCGTCGTATCGGTCTCGTGGCCGACCGCCGAGATCAGCGGGATGGCGCTGGCGGCGGCGGCGCGCACCACCGCCTCGTCGGAGAAGGGCAGCAGATCCTCGACCGAGCCGCCGCCGCGCGCGACGATGAGGACGTCAGGGCGCGGGATCGCGCCGCCGGGTTCGAGCGCATCGAAGCCGGCGATCGCGGCGGCGATCTGCGCGGGCGCACTCTCGCCCTGCACGGCGACCGGCCAGACGAGGACGCGGCGCGGAAAGCGGTCGGCAAGGCGGTGGAGAATGTCGCGGATGACCGCGCCGGTCGGCGAGGTGATGACGCCGATCACCTCGGGCAAGTGCGGGATCGGCTTCTTGCGGGCGGCGTCGAAGAGGCCTTCGGCGGCGAGTTTCGCGCGCCGCTCCTCCAGCATCTTCATGATCGCGCCGACGCCGGCCAGCTCGAGCCGTTCGATGACGATCTGGTAGGAGGACTTGCCGGGATAGGTGGTGAGGCGGCCGGAGGCGATGACCTCCATCCCCTCCTCCGGCCTGACCTTCAGCTTGGCATAGGCGCCACGCCAGACGACGGCGTCGATCTTGGCGCCCTCGTCCTTCAGCGCGAAATAGGCGTGACCCGAGGAATGGACGCCGCGAAAGCCGGAAATCTCGCCGCGCACGCGCACAAAGCCGAAGCGGTCCTCAACGGTACGCTTGAGCGCCTGCGACAGCTCGCTGACGGAGAATTCCAGCGCGTTCGGGGCGGCGTCGGGCGATTCGAGGGGGAGATCGGACATCACCGATAGATAGTATGAGTTCGCGAGAAGGTCATGCCTCCGCTAGCCTTGCAGACTGCATCAGGCACCGCGCACCCACGCAGCGATCGCTTGCAGCGAGAGCGGCCGGTGTTCGTCGTTTGCGGCCTGCTGCGTCAATTCCGACAGGCGCAGCACGCCGCTGAGCGTCTCGATGCGCGCTTCGTCCAGCACCCGGCCCGTCAGCGCCCGGGTTGCGCGCACGATGCGCCGCGTCAGGTCGCGGTCGATCCAGTTGGAATAGCAGAACTCCCGGTGCAAGGGACCGATGCCGCTATCGGCGAAATCGTAGAGCCCGTTGAGCCGCCCCGCTTCGTGATCAAACGCCATGTTCCAGCCATGGCCGTCGAAGTAACCGAAAGTGTCGCCGAACGGATCGGGCGGCAGCGCCTCCCACCCGTCCGCAATTGCCAACGCCCAGACGCGGAGCGCTTCTGGCAGCAGCGGCACCGCCACGCGTCGTAGCGCATCCGCCGATGCCCAAGGATGCACTGGTACGGCCCCTGCCGCCAGACTCGCTGCGCGGTCGATCGCGTGCAGCTCGGCATAGAACTGCGCCATGTCCGAAGCCAGCCGGTCGCGCTGGGCGCTGTCCAACCTTCGATAGTCGTCGGCCAGCAGATGCGCACCAGCAATTTTGGCGTGACGCGAGAAGAGAATCGGCTGCTCGTAGAGTTCCAGCTCCGGCACCCGCATCGCCACGGCCGGGCGGATGAGCGCCAGCAGCGCCGCCTCGCCGCGCAGCCGGTCTGCCGCGATTGCGCTCTTGGGAAACTTGAAGATCCACCGATCCGCGACATCGAGCGCCAAGCTGTCCCACCCCGCTTCACACACGACGAACGGCGCCTCCGCCAGTTCGGGAAACACACCGGCGACGGCACGCATCAATGTGGCTGGGGCGGCGATCATGACGGGATCATAACGCTATCGCTAAGCCGATTGGACAGCCCACCCCGCTATACGCTACCCAGCGCCATGCGCATTCTTCTTCTCGGTTCCGGCGGCCGCGAGC
>JAEUMK010000100.1 GCA_016792565.1 Alphaproteobacteria bacterium | reverse complement strand
CCTATTCGGCGTCGCCGCTCGAACATGTCCTGATCGGAAACGTGCTGCCGGACGAGTTCTATGCGCGACTGATCGGGCACAATCCGTTCGGATACGAAGACGGCGTCGAATGGGTCTCGCAGGCCGAGGCCGAGGCCTTTGCGACGCCGACACCCTATTGGAGGCGAAAGCAGATCGCCTTGCCCAAGGGGCTGCCGGCAGCCGCCCCGCAAGGACTGCTCGCGTGCTGGCGGACTCTGGCGCGCGCCGTGCAGGAAGGCGGTTGGTGGGTGAAGCTCATGACGCGCCGCTTCCCCGCCTACTTCGCACAGCGCTACGGGCCGCTCACGGAGGCGGACGACTTCGCGGACCACTTCGACTGCCAGCAGTTCCTGCAGCGGCACGAGCCGGGCTACTCGATCGGTCCGCACACCGATGTGCCCAGCCGTGTCGTAACCGCGATTTTTAGCCTTGCCGATGGGCCGGGATTCGAGGACTACGGAACGCAACTCTGCCTGCCAAATGACCGCCGGTTCCGTTCCGACGGGCGCATGCACTATGACCCGTCGCTGTTTCAGGTGACGAAGGTCGCCCCTTATGCGCCCAACCGGCTGCTGCTGTTCACACGCTCCAAGCACTCTTTTCATGCCGTCGCCCGCATGGACCCGCCTCCGCCCAATGGCCGATTCGGCATGCAGGTTCAGGTCTGGGAACGGAACCACGCGATCTTCCGCGACGAGAACGGCCAGGTCATTTATTGAAGGCGTATGGATGAAGCCGGCAAACCCCAGCAAGAAAGCGGCGATGTCATGACACTTGCGATCACACGGCGCGGGCTGATCGCCTCCGTCGCCGCGGCGGGACTGGTCCGCTTCGCGCCGGCGGCCTCGCGCCGCCGGCTGGTCGTCGTGACCGGCGGCACCGGCGGCGTCTTCTATCCCTATGGCGGCGGTCTCGCCAAAGTGCTGAGCGAGCGCATGGCCGACACCCAGGCGACCGCCCAGGTCACCGGCGGCTCGGTCGACAATGTGATGCTGCTCGCCTCCGCCGAGGCCGATATCGGCTTCTCCACCATCGACTCCGCCTATGACGGCATCACCGGTTCGGCGGCCTACCAGGAGGCCGGTCCGCAGGACGTCAAGGTCATCGCCCGGCTCTATGACAGCTTCCTGCATGTCGTCGCGGCGCGCTCCAGCGCCATCAGGTCGATCGCCGACCTCAAGGGCCGGCGCGTCTCGGTGGGGTCCGCCGGCTCATCTACCGAGGCGATCGCCGACCGCGTCCTGGCGGCCGCCGGGCTCGATCCGATGGCCGATGTCGGGCGCGACAATCTCGGCGTCGCGGAATCGGCCGGTGCCCTGAAGGACGGCAAGATCGAGGCCTTCTTCTGGATCGGCGGCCTGCCGACCTCGGCGGTGCAGGACCTGGCCTCGTCCGGACAGCCGGCCGTCGACTTCGTGCCGACCGGTACCGAGGCCGTCGTTCTGCAGACGCGCTATCCTGGCCTCTACACGCCAATGGCGCTGCCGGCCGAAACCTATGCCGGACAGACATCCGCCGTGGACGGGCTGGGCGTCGCCAATGTCCTGCTGATGGCCGGCGGGGCCGAGGATGCGCTGGTCGGCGACGTCCTCGCCGCGGTCTTCGACAATCTCGACGCCGTGCACGCGATCCATCCGGAGGCGGCCAAGCTGACCCTCGCCGGAGCCTTCACGAAGCTGGCCGTGCCCTATCATCCGGCGGCCGAAGCGTTCTACGCCGCGCGCGGCCTGCCGGCCCCGTGACCGCCCCGGCGCGATGACCGGGCACCCGACGTTCGATTCCCGTCACGACCCGGAGGGCAACCCGACGCAGTTTCCAGCAGGGTGGCTGGGAACCGCGTGCTTTGCAGCCTGCGCCCTGCTCGCCGCCTATGCGCTGACCTGGACGCAGATCTCGATCAATACCGCGATCTACCGCGCGAGCTTTCTCGGCGCGGTTCTATCGCTGTTGTTCCTGCTGATGCCGGCGATCGCGGCGCGGCCGAAGCGGACGGGACCGCTGATCGAGCACGCCGTCGCGGCGCTGGCGGCGCTCGGCCTGCTCGGCTTTGCCGCGTTCGAGGCGAAGCTTGGCGAGCGCAGCTCCATGGCCACCAGCCTGATGGCGGCGGCGGCGCTGGGGTTCGTGCTGATGCCGCTGGGCGCCGCCTGGCCGCGCTTCGGGCGGCTGCGCCTTTCAGATGCGCTGTTCGCCGCGCTGGCGATCGCCGTCGCGGTCTATCTGGCGCTCGAGATCGAGAGCTACAAGACCCGTCCGACCCGTCCGACGGCGGAGGAACTGGCGCTCGGCGCGATCCTGATCGTTCTGGTGCTCGAGGCGGCCCGGCGCGCGGTCGGCTGGATCCTGCCCTTCATCGCCCTCGTCTTCCTCGCCTATGCCTGGTTCGGCCCGCAGATGCCCGAGCCGTTCGACCATCGCGGCTTTTCGCTGAACCGCATCGTCGGACAGAATGCACTGACCCTGGAGGGCATCTTCTCGACGCCGATGGATGTCGCGGCGACCTTCATCGTGCTGTTCACGATCTACGGCGCGGTCCTGGAGCGCGGCGGCGCGGGAGGGTTCTTCATCGACTGGACCTTCGCGCTGTTCGGCCGCAAGCCCTCGCCGGCCGCGCCTGGGCGGGCGATCGTCGCTTCGGGCTTTCTGCTCGGCACCGTCTCGGGATCCGGCGTCGCGACGACGGTGACGCTCGCCTCCATCGGCGCGCCGATGCTGAAGCGCTCGGGCTATCCGGCGCATGTGGCGGGGGGCATGCTGGCGGCGGCGGGGATCGGCGCGACGCTCTCGCCGCCAACGCTGGGCGCCGCAGCCTTCATCATCGCCGAGTATCTGAAGGTCGACTACCTGCAGGTGCTGATCTACGCGGCGATCCCGACGCTGCTCTACTATTTCGGCTGCCTGCTGATGACCGAAGCGGACGCCCGCCGCTACGACGTGAAGGCGGTGCGGACCAGCGAGGCCTCGCTGCTCTCGCTCACCCTCAGCCACGGCTATCACTTCCTCTCGCTGGCCGCGATCGCGGTGGCGCTGGCGCTGGGGTTCACCTCGTTCATGGCGGTGTTCTGGTCGATCGCCGTCGCCTTCGCGCTGTCGATGATCCGCGCCGACAGCCGCCTGGTGACCCCGATCGCCTTCTGGGCGGGCCCGGCAGCCGGCGTCGCCGTGGCGATCGTCGGCCGGACGGATCTCCCCGCCGCGCTGGGGATCGAGCGGTTCGTCGATGCCCGCGCGTCCGTCGCGGTCTTCTGGGGCGTTGCGGTGGCGACGCTGGTCAGCCTCGCCCAGAGCTTTGCCGTCCCGGCGGGATCGGCGCAACGCGAGGAGCGTCTTCGCATGACCGATGCGCTGTCCTCGGGCGCCCGCTCGGTGCTGGGGGTCGCTGCGACCTGCGCCTGCGCCGGCATCATCGTCTCGGTCGTCAACCTCACCGGTCTCGGCCTCACCATTTCGGGCATGATCGTGGAGCTGGGGGGCGGCGTCAGGCTGGCCGTGATCCTGCTCGCCGCCGTCGCGATGTGGGTTCTGGGCGCGGCGGTACCGGTGACCGCGAGCTATATCATCGCAGCCGTGATGCTGGTGCCGGCGCTCGTCGCGGTCGGGGTGCCCGAGCCGGCGGCCCACATGTTCATGTTCTACTATGCGGTGCTCGCGGACGTCTCGCCGCCGACCGCGCTCGCGCCGTTCGCCGCCGCCGCGATCGTCCGGGCCGAGCCGTTCTCCACCATGCTGCAGGCCTGGAAATACACCCTGCCCGCCTTCCTCGTGCCGATCATGTTCTGCCTGACGCCGCACGGGACCGCGCTGCTGGCACTCGATGCGTCGGGCCTCACGGCGGCCACGGCGGCGGACTGGGGCGGCGTCGCCTTGCAGACCGGCATCGCCGCCCTGGCGCTTGCCGGCTTCGTCATCGCCCTGACCGGGCACGCGGCGGGACCGGCGCCGCCCGCGACGCGCCTGCTGGCGGCAGCCGGCGGTCTCGCGCTGCTGTGGAACGCCGATCCGGCCTTCGCCAGCGCCGGCGCGGCGCTGGTGCTGCTGGCGCTGGCCCTGCAGGCGCGGCTGGCTCGACGCCAGACGCTGGCGACGCGGCAGCGGCCAGACTAGGTTCATGGCATCGGGGAGTCGTCGGGGGAACGGCGCAATGCGCAATGTGTGGATTTCTGCGCTCGGGGCGCTGGCTCTCGGCGGCTGCATGTCCGGCGGCGACTACGCCGACCGCGCGGTGGAGCACAACCGGGCCATCGCCGAGGCCGCAGACCAGATCGTGCTGCTCAACATCGTGCGGGCGCAGCACGACCGGCCGGTCGTCTACAGCCAGTTCAGCGGCGTGTCCGAGAGCTTCTCGAACGGCGCCGGCCTGTCGGTCAACGTGCCGTTCGGCGCCGATGCAGGAAGCTACTACAGCGCCAATTTCAGCGCCGGTCCGAGCCAGTACGCCTCGCTGTCCACGGCGCCGCTGGACGACGTCGACTACTATCAGGGCGTCATGCGGCCGGTGAAGATCGGCCTGCTGCGCTACTACCTCGACAATGGCTGGCCCGCCGACCTGCTGATGGCCCTGACGGTCGAGAAGCTGTCGATCAGCGAGGCCTTCTACGCCCGCGTGGTGGCCGAAAGCGACGCGCTGTGCGCCGGCATCTCCGGCGGCGCCTGCGAGCGTATCAAGGATCCGTCGCGGCGGCGCACGCTGCCGCCCTCCGATCACGGCTACCTGGTCTTCGTCAACGACCCGCGCAGTCCGGACCTCTTCGACCCCTTTCACGACCTGACGCTGCGCCTCGTCGTGCTGGGCATCGCCATCGACGGTGAATCGACCAAGAGCGAGTTGCGCATTCCGGCCGGTGCCGGGTTCACTGCAGACGGCGAAACCATCCGGCAGCTGGCCGAGATGTCGGCGGAGGTGCGGCGCGAAGGCGACGAATATGTCGTGACGACATGGAACTGGACGCCGGCCATGAAGCTCACGCGGCTCGGCCATGTCCGGGTCCGCATCGAGGGAGACGCGGGCGACCCGGCCGAGATCGACATGACCGCGAGCCTGCGCTCGCCCGACTCGATCCTCTTCTATCTGGGCGCCTATGCCCGCGAAGGCGGGGCCGATGCCGACGTGCTGATCGGCGATGCGGCCTCGGGCCGGTTCATGTCCGTCTTCGAGATCGGCGGCTGCGACGATGCGGTCATCGAGGCCGAGTTCGAGGGTCAGTGCTACGGCATTCCCCGCGCCAACGGCCATGTCTCGATCAAGGTCGTCGCCTTCCTCCACCAGGTCTTCGGGCTGAACAAGCGGGCGGTCGAGCCGCCCTCGTCCGGCACCGTGCGGGTGATCGACTAGAACGGCCGCCGCTCCTTCGGCAGCGCGAGAAGGAACAGCGCCGAGGAACTGCCGCCGAGGCAGAGCAGCATCACCGCCGCGAAGGCGGTCGGCGAGCCGTCGCTGAGCGCCGCGACCAGCGTCGCGGCCAGGGCGCCGAGGCCGTAGGAGCCTGTGCCCATCAGCGCCGAGGCCGATCCCGCGCGGTGCGGATCGATCGACAGCGCCCCGGCCATCGTGTTGCCGGTCATCACGCCGTAGGAGGCGAGCACGCAGAAGAGCGCGCCCAGCAGCAGCGCCATCCCGCCGATGCCGGTGACGGCGGCAAGCAGCAGCACGGCGCCTGAGAGCAGCGCGAAGAGCGCAACGATCGCCAGCACGTCGTCCGGCACGAAGCGCCGCAGCAGCAGGCGGTTGAACTGCGCGCCGCCCATGATGGCGAGCGCATTGGCGCCGAAATACCAGCCGAAGGCCGACGGGCTGACGCCGTAATGGCCCATCAGGACGGCGGGCGACGAGGCGATATAGGTCAAGAGGCAGGCGCCGTTGAGGCCGCCGGCCAACAGGTAGCCGATGAAACGCGGCGTCCCCAGCAGGGCGCGATAGGCGCGAAAGGGGTTCTCGGCGCGCGCCTTCGCCGCCGATTCCGCCGAGCGGCTCTCGCGCAGGAAGACGAGGACCGCGAGGCCCACCGCGATGCCGAAGGCGGCGAGCGTGCCGAAGATCGGCCGCCAGCCGGCAAAGTGCAGGATGGCCGCCCCGGCGAAAGGCGCCAGCAGCGGCGCAAGGCCCATCACGAGGCTGAGCAGCGAGAGGATGCGCGCGGCGTTCAGGTGGTCGAAGCGGTCGCGCACCACGGCGCGGCCGATGACGATGCCGGCGCAACCGCCGAGCGCCTGGGCGAGCCGCGCGACCAGCAGGATCTCGACGTTCGTCGCCGCCATGCAGACGAGGCTTGCGGCGATGTAGACGGCGATGCCGGCCAGAATCGCGGGCCGCCGGCCCCACAGATCCGAGGCCGGGCCGTAGAGCAGCTGGCCGAAGCCCATGCCGAGGAAGAACACAGCGACCGTCGCCTGCGCGGCCTCGGCGCTCGCGTTCAGATGCGAGGCCATTTCCGGCAGGGCCGGCAGGTACATGTCGATCGACATCGCGCCGAACGCCGTCATCGCCGCCAGCAGAACGACCAGCCCCCAGGGGGTGCGGACGATCTGCGGCGGCGCGGCGCTCGGCGTCATGGGCCTCCCGTCAGCCCTTTTCGGGCGGGACGATTCGGATATGCAGCTCGCGCAGCTGCTTGGGCGTCGGGTCCGACGGGGCGCCCATCATCACGTCCTCGGCGCGCTGGTTCATCGGGAACAGCGTCACCTCGCGCAGGTTCTCTTCCCCGGCCAGCAGCATGACGATGCGGTCGACGCCGGGGGCCGAGCCGCCGTGCGGCGGCGCGCCATAGCGGAACGCATTCAGCATGCCGCCGAACTTCGCCTCCACCACGTCCTGGCCGTAGCCGGCGATCTCGAACGCCTTGATCATGATCTCCGGCTTGTGGTTCCGGATCGCGCCCGACGACAGTTCGATGCCGTTGCAGACGATGTCGTACTGGAAGGCGGTGATATCGAGGATCGTTTCCCTGTCGTCCTTGTCGAGCTTCAGGAACGCCTCGTGGTCGAAGTTCGGCATCGAGAACGGGTTGTGCGAGAAGTCGATCTTCTTGTCCTCCTCGCTCCACTCGTACATCGGGAAGTCGACCACCCAGCAGAACTTGAAGGCGCCCTCCTCGATCAGCCCCAGCTCGCGGCCGATGCGGGTGCGCGCCGCGCCCGCCAGCTTGGCGGCGTCGAGCGCCTTGTTGGCGGCGAAGAACACGGCATCGCCCGCTTTCGCGTTCGCCTTGGACGCGATGCGCGCAAGGATCGGCGCCGGGATGAACTTGGCGATCGGGCCCTTGCCCGAAAGGACGCCGCCCTCTTCCTCCAGAATGACATAGCCGAGGCCCGCCGCCTTGAACTCGGCGCGCGCCCACTCGTTCATGTCGTCGAAGAACTTGCGCGGGCGCGAGGCGGCGCCGGGGGCCGGGATCGCCCGCACCACGCCGCCGCCGGCGATGACACCCTTGAAGGCCTTGAACTCGACGCTCTCGTCGGCGAACTCGGCGGTGATGTCGGCAATGACGATGGGGTTCCTGAGGTCCGGCTTGTCGGAGCCGTATTTCAGCATCGCGTCGGCATAGGTGATGCGCGGGAACGGCGCGGCGGTCACGCTCTTGCCGCCGGCGAACTCCGCAAACGTGCCCGCCAGCACCGGCTCGATCGCCGCGAAGACGTCGTCCTGGGTGACAAAGCTCATCTCGAAATCGAGCTGGTAGAATTCGCCGGGGCTGCGGTCGGCGCGGGCGTCCTCGTCGCGGAAGCAGGGCGCGATCTGGAAATAACGGTCAAAGCCGGCGACCATCAGCAGCTGCTTGAACTGCTGCGGCGCCTGGGGGAGCGCGTAGAACTTGCCCGGGTGGTTGCGCGCCGGGACCAGGAAGTCGCGCGCGCCTTCGGGGCTGGAGGCGGTCAGGATCGGGGTCTGGAACTCGGTGAAACCCTGCTCGATCATCCGGCGGCGGAGGCTGGCGATCACCTGGCTGCGCAGCATGATGTTGCGGTGCAGCTTGTCGCGGCGGAGGTCGATGAAGCGGTATTTGAGACGGGTCTCCTCGGGGTACTCGATGTCGCCGAACACCTGGACCGGCAGGTCCTCGGCCCGCGACTGGATCTGGACCTCGGTGATGCGCACCTCGATAGCGCCGGTCGGCAGGTTGGCGTTCACCGTCTCGGCCGGGCGCGGCACGACCGGGCCGGTCACGGTCAGCACCCACTCGGAACGGGCCGAATCGGCCAGGGCGAAGGCCGGGCTGTCGGGCTCCACCACGCACTGGGTGATCCCGTAATGGTCGCGCAGATCGAGGAAGACCAGGCCCCCGTGGTCGCGCCGGCGATGCACCCAGCCCGAAAGGCGGACCGTCTGGCCCGCATCCGCAGCCCTCAGCTGGCCGCAATGGTGGGTTCGGTAGGCGTGCATGGTCATAAAATCACAAATCCCTTGCCGGAGGCGCGGGTTTGTGGCCCTTCGGCTGCATAGCGTCAAGCTGCACGGGCGCCGCCCGCATGTCGATCATTGGAACGCCCCCCGGCCGACCCGGCCCCTGCGGCGTCGGAGCAAGGGTACCGGATGCAGCTGATCACCACCACCGAGGACCTCGCCCGCGCGGTCGCCGAGGCGTCCCAGGGATCGTTTGTCACGGTCGATACCGAATTCATGCGGGAATCGACCTATTATTCCAAACTCTGCCTGCTCCAGTTCGCGGGCGAGACCTCCGGCCATCTGGTCGACACGCTCGCCCCCGGGCTCGACCTTGCGCCCTTCGTCGCCCTGCTCGACCGCGAGGACATCGTGAAGGTGTTCCACGCCGCCCGGCAGGACATCGAGATCTTCTACCACCTGACCGGGCGGACGCCGCGCAACCTCTTCGATACCCAGGTCGCCGGCATGGTCTGCGGCCTCGGCGAGTCGATCAGCTACGAGAACCTGATCCGCGAGACGACCGGCCACGCCGTCGACAAGTCATCGCGCTTCACCGACTGGAGCCGCCGGCCGCTCAGCGACAAGCAGCTCGTCTACGCGCTGGGCGACGTGACCCATCTGCGCGACGCCTATCGCTCGCTCTCCAAGCGGATCGCCGATCAGGGCCGCGCCGCCTGGATCGCCGAGGAAATGGCGGTCCTCGCCGACCCCGCGACCTATTCGGTCGAGCCCGACGAGTCGTGGCGGCGGCTCAAGGTGCGCTCCGGCTCGAAGAAGTTCTTCGCAGTGCTGAAAACGCTCGCCGCCTGGCGCGAGCGCGAGGCGCAGAGCAAGGACGTGCCGCGCCAGCGCGTGCTGAAGGACGACGCGCTGCTCGATATCGCCAGCCATGCGCCGCGCACGGCGGCCGAGCTCGAAGGCCTGCGCTCGGTGCCGCGCGGCTACGCCCAGTCGCGCAACGGGGCGGCAGTGCTGGAGGCGATCGCCGCCGGCCTCGCCCTGCCGTCCGACCAGGTGCCGCAGCTCGAGCGCAATGAGCGGCTGCCGGAAATCGACTCCGGGCTGGTCGATGCGCTCAAGCTGCTGCTGAAGCTGAAGGCCGACGAGTCCGGCGTCGCGGCGCGGTTGATCGCCAACGCCGCCGAGATCGACCGCCTCGCCGCCTTCGCCGAACCCGATGTCCCCGCCCTGCACGGCTGGCGGCGCGAGGTCTTCGGCGCGGCGGCGCTCGACCTCAAGGCCGGACGGCTGGCGCTGCGGATCGAAGGCGGCAAGCTGAAGGCGGTTGCGGCCTGAGTCCGGTCACCATGCCGCCTTGACGCCGCCCGGATGCGGGCGCTCCCTGACCGCGCCGGGCCCCCCATGGTCAGGCAGTCAGGAGCCCGGCAGTGCCACCTCCGAAGGTCAGGCCCTCGCAAAAGCCTCGCGCGCCGGCCGGCATGACGGCCGACCAGCGTGCGGCGACAAAGGCGGCGGCCGGCGTATCGCTCGCCGAAAAGCACATCGACGCGATCTACCAGGAGAAGAAGCTCTACGCCTATGGCTGCGGCATGGTCATCGGCTACGTCAACGACGAGTTCGACGACTTCATGAACCTGTCGCGCGAGAAGCCCAAGGACGCGGGC
>JAEUMK010000055.1 GCA_016792565.1 Alphaproteobacteria bacterium | reverse complement strand
GCCGACAATCCCGAGGGCCCTGCCCGGGCATTAACGAAGGCGAAACCTTCTTCCCGCCTAGACTGGCTCATGGCCGCGCTCCCGCACACCGGGGAACGTCAGGAGGCACGCCATGTTGAGCGCAGGGGATTTCCAGGACCTCGCCTATCTTCTGATCGACGCCCACGGCGCCGAAGCCGTGATCTGGGCCGATCGCGCCATCGCGGAACTCTATCTCCAGGGCGACGACGAACGCGCCGAACTGTGGCGCATGCTGCGCTCGGTCGCCTGCGACATGATCGCTGGCCGCATCGACCCGCACCGCCGGCCGACGCTCCACTGAATTTCGCCCGCGCTGACGCGCCGGCATCCGTGCTAGACCTTGGCCCCTGACCTTGCAGGGGACGCCATGCTCGACGCCACGCTCGACGCCATCATGAAACAGATGGCCGCCAATCCCGCACCGAAGCTCTGGGAAGTGGCGCCGCCGCAGGCCCGCGCGATGTTCAGCGCGATGCGCGACATGTTCGAATCCAAGGGAATCGCGATCGGCAAGGTGGACTCGGTCGAGATCCCCGGCCCCGGCGGCCCGCTCGCCGCGCGCCTCTACACGCCCGTCGGCATGGCCGGAAGGGTAACGCCGGCCTGCGTCTACTATCACGGCGGCGGCTGGGTGATCGGCGACCTCGACACGCATGACGGCATCTGCCGGATGCTGGCGAACGAGAGCGGCTGCCGGATCGTCGCGGTCGACTACCGGCTCGCGCCCGAGAACAAATTCCCCGCCGCCTTCGACGACGCCTACGCGGCGCTGGTGTGGACGGCGGCCAACGCGACCGATCATTCCATCAATCCCAACCGCATCGCGGTCGCGGGCGACAGCGCGGGCGGCAACCTCGCCGCCGCCGTCGCGCTGCACGCGCGCGCGAAAGGTCCCAAGGTCGCGTTCCAGGCGCTCATCTATCCGGTGACGCAGGCCCGCGCCGACACCGCCTCGATGCACGAACTGGCGACCGGCTACTTTCTCGAGAAGGCGTCGATGGACTGGTTCTGCGACCAGTATCTCGACCCCGGCGCCGATCTCTCAGATCCGCGCCTCTCGCCGCTGGCGGCCAAGGACGTTTCGGGCGCGGCCCCGGCCTTCGTGCTGGTCGCCGGCTTCGATCCGCTGAAGGACGAAGGCAAGCAATATGCCGCGAAGCTGAAGGCGGCGGGCGTGCAGGTCGACCTCGTCGAGTTCGACACCATGGTGCACGGCTTTCTCGGCATGAGCGGCGTCGTGCCCCAGGCCGCCGAAGCGGTCCGGCAGATCGGCAAGGCGATGGCGCGGGCGCTCGACTAGGTGCCTAGAGCCCCAGCTTGCCGGGGTTCATGATACCCTTGGGGTCCAGCGTTCGCTTCGTCGCGCGCAGGATGTCCATGGACAACGCGCCCTTCTCGGCGGCCATCCATCTGGCGTGATCGGCGCCGGCGCCGTGATGATGCGAGATCGTGCCGCCATGGGCCGCGATGGCATCCGACGCAGCACTCTTGATGGCCTCCCACTGGGCGATCTCGGCGTCAAGGCCGCCGCGGGCGCGGGGCCAGACATAGGTGAAGTAGAGGCTCGCCCCGTCCGCATAGGAATGACTGATATGGGCAAGGCAGATGCCCCGCCCGCCGGCGATGCCGGACTGCGCGGCCATCGCGTCCATGAGCGCCGACCGGACCGCGTCATAGAGGCGCGGGACGTTTGACCACGAGGTCGCGGTTTCCAGCGTATCGACGCCGAGCCCCCGGTCCATCAGCGGGTCGCGCAGATAGGGCCCGTGGAAGCGGCCCTTGAACCATTTGTCGGCCGGGGCGGCGCCGACGCCGAGGCCGCCATGAGCGGAGGCTATCGAGGCCATGCGCGAACGGCCATAGGCGACGAGCTCCGCGTCGCCCTCGACGCCGGCAATCATCGCGCATTTGTCACCGCCCAGGCCGCGCAGCTTCAGATAGGCGTCCTGGACGCGATGGCCGAACTT
This sequence comes from Alphaproteobacteria bacterium, assembly GCA_016792565.1. GTDB lineage: Bacteria > Pseudomonadota > Alphaproteobacteria > Micropepsales > Micropepsaceae > JADZAI01. Next base: position 7,846 of record JAEUMK010000055.1, on the reverse strand, counting down.
CTCCGGTCCCTGCAGCCGCCCGAGCGCTCCGAAGAAATGGGTCTCGCTTTCGTCCGACAGCCGCAGCGTCGCAGCGGGGACCTCGGCCTGGACGATGGCCCGCACCGCTTCGCGACCGGCCTCGAACGACTTGAACAGATAAGCGCGATAGTCGCGGGCGGTCGGCCGGCGGTGCACCGCGAAGGTCGCGTCGGTGATGATACCGAGCGTGCCCTCGGAGCCCGCGACCAGATCGGTCAGCCGCGCGCCGGCGGCGGAGGCCGGAAACCCCTCTGTGCTCCAACCGCCCGCCGGCGTCGCGAGCCGCGCCGACACCAGCCAGTGCTCGGCCTTGCCGTAGCGATTCGATTGCTGGCCTGCGCCGCGCGCCGCGATCCAGCCGCCGAGCGTCGAGAACTCGAAGCTCTGCGGGAAGTGGCCCAGCATGACGCCCTCGGCGTTCAGCGCGTTCTCCAGATCGGGACCGTAGATGCCGGCCTCCGCCGTCGCGGTCATCGAGCGATGGTCGACCGCAAGAAGGCGGTTCATCCTGGTCGTGTCGATGGCGATGACCGCGCGATGCGATCCGCGCAGCGGCGACACGCCGCCGACGACGCTGGTGCCGCCGCCGAACGGCACGACGGCGATACCGCCCTCGTGCGCGGCGGCGACGGCGGCGCGGCAGGCCTCGGCCGATCTCGGATAGACGATCGCATCGGGCAGCGGATCGAGCCGGCCAGCTCTGAGGTCCAGCAGGTCGCGATAGGAATCGCCGCGGGCATGGAAGGCGCGGTCGGCGGCATCGCTCGCCACCTCGCAGCCGGCCGCCTGGAACGGGCCGATGTCGCCGAACGACAAGGGCGAGGAGGGGATGCGGCAATCGCCCAGCGCGACGGCCGGCGTCGTCGGCAGATCCGGAACGCCCAGCGCGTCGGCGAGAAAGCGCCAGAGCCGCTCGTTGCCGGCAAGCGCATCCTGGTGGCCGGCGAATCCCCAGCCGTTCCAGCGCAGCGTGGTGCGGTCGAGCGTCATGTCGCGTCCTTCAGATGGCGAGCGTCAGCGCGCCGGGCAGGATGTCGAAGCTGGCGGGCAGCATCATGCCGCCCTCGCCGTCGCGTTCTGCATAGACCGGCCGGGCGCCGGGCGCGAGCGTTGCCGTCACGCGGCGGCCGCGCAGCACCGTCACGCCTGGGTTGTCGACGTGCTTGCCGGCATAGATGTCGTTCATGCGGGCGATCATCGCGCGCGGCTTGGTCTCGCGGATGATCACGATGTCGAACAGTCCGTCGTCGGGCGCGGCGTCGGGCGCGATCTTCATGCCGCCGCCGAAGAAACGCCCGTTGCAGACCGCAACGGTCGAAAAATCCAGCTCCTCATCAAAGGTATCGTCCACCGTCAGACGGGCACGCCAGGGCTTCAGCCCGAGGGCCGCCACCGTGCTGTGCCACTTGAAGGCGAAGGGTCCGCCGAACCACTTGGCAATCCGCGCGCGGTTGACGCGCTCGACGACGTCGCCGGACAGGCCGAAGCTGGCGATGTTGAGGAACAGCCGCGTCGCCGGTTCGCCTTCCGCGTCCTGAAAGGTAACGCGGCCGAGGTCGACCGGGCGCGATCGCGCAGTGCCGAGGGCGCGTATGGCCGCGAACAGATCGCCCTCGACGGCGAAGGTGCGGCGGAAGTCGCCGCCCGAACCGCTCATGGCGAAGCTGAAGACGGCATCGGGGGCGATCGGTGCGCCGTCGCGGAAGAAACCGTTGACCGCCTCGTTCAGCGTGCCGTCGCCGCCGATGGCGACGATGTGGCGATAGCCCTCGTCCAGCGCCCTGGCGACCAGCCGGGTCGCGTCGCCCGGACCCTCGGTCCGGGCGGCATAGATCGAACCGAGCGTGCCTTCCAGCGCGGCGCCGATCTGCCCCATTATGGCGCCGGTGCGCCTGCCTCCCGATGCCGGGTTGATGACGGCGAAACGTCTCATGGCGCCGGCGAGGGCCATTTGAACTCGGCCATGACGGCATCGACCTGGCGGGTCTGTTCCTCCTGGCTCCAGCCGCGTTCGGCGGCCATGAGATAGGCGGTACGGGCGATCACCTCCTCGCCGGGATGCCCCAGCGTGCCGATGCCGGTGCGCCGGAACACGGCATCGGCCAGCGTGAACGCCATCTCGCGCCGGGCGGCATAGAGGATCTCGGCGCCGCAGTCGGGCAGGGCGTCCGACAGCGGGCGCAGGAGATGGGCGTCGCCCCTGGCCTCTGCAATCACCTCGCCGGCGGCGATGCCGTAGTTGCGCACCAGATTGGCGATTACCGAAGGGTCGATCCGCCGGTGCGCCGCGGTCATGCGCGCGACGAACGCCTTGTAGTTGCCGATCGACTGGCCGCCCAGCGGCGTGCGGTCTGTCGCGGCCCGGCGCGGCGTGCGGCCGAGCTTGCGCTCGATCATATCGACAGCCTGGGCCGCGACATGGCGCGAAGTCGTCCATTTTCCGCCAAGGGCGGAGATGAGGCCCTGCTGGCCGCCCTCGGCGTGATCGATGATCTCCGCCTTGCGGCTCTTCTTGTAGCTGCCGCCCTTGTCGCTCGGAGCGCTCTCGTCGATCAGCGGACGGACCCCGGCATAGGCGTGAATAACGTCCGCCGAGGTGAGCTTGGCCGAGGGCAGGCCGGTGTTCACGGCATCGAGCATCTTGGCGATGTCGGCCTGGTTCGGCGCGACGTCGTCGGGCCGGCCCTCGTCGACGTCGTCCGTCGTGCCGATGATGGTGTGGCCGCGCCACGGCAGGACGAAGAAGTGGCCGTTGCCGACGAACATGGCGAGCGCGCCGTCCTCGGTCAGCTTGCGGGTGATGAGGTGGATGCCCTTGGCGCGCACTAGGCGATGCGATGGGACACCGCCCTGGGCGAGCGCCATGACCATGTCCGCCCAGGGGCCGGCCGCGTTGACCGTGACGCGGGCGCTCAATGTCTGCTCGGCGCCGCCGAGAGCGCAGCGCACGCGCGCGCCGGTGACCGCCCCCGACGCATCCGTCGTCAGCGCCAGCGCTTCGGCGTAGTTGGCGATCGCCGCGCCGCGCGCCGCGGCGTCCACCAGACATCCAAGACCAAGACGTTCGGGGGCATACATTTGGCAGTCGTGATACTCGAGCGCGGTCGGATAGCCGCTCTCCACGGCGAGCGGGGCGCGGCGCCTGAGTTCCTCGCCACCGATGCGGCGATGGCCGGGGAGGCGCTGGTCGGGGTCGTCAAGCCAGCGGCGGTCGAAGCTCAGCCAGTCGTAGAGCGTCAGCCCGAGGCGCAGCATCAAGGTGCCCTTGCGGCTTGCCGGCTGGGGCACGAGGAAGGGCAGCGGATAGACCAGATGCGGCGCGATGCGCTGCCAGATGCGCCGCTCGCGCAGCGATTCGCGCACAAGCCCCAGCTCGAAGTTCTTCAGATAGCGCAGTCCGCCATGCACGAGCTTGGAATTGTGGGCGCTGGTCGCGTGGCTGAAGTCCAGCTTCTCGACAAGGGCGACCTTGAGGCCCCGCATCGCCGCATCGCGGGCGATGCAGCTGCCGGTGATGCCGCCGCCGACGATCAGCAGATCGTAGGTCTGGCGGCCAAGGCTCGGGAAGTCGCGGCGCACGAAAGGACCGGGAGACGGATGCGGGGCGCCAAGAAAGGTGAGCGGCCAGCCCCTGTCAATGCACCCCGGCCGCTGCTAGCTTTTGCGGACAGCCATTCCCGAAAACGGCGAGGAAACATGCCTCAGGTCACGGCCAACGGACTTCAGTTCGAGTACGACGTTCACGGCGCCGCAAGCGATCCCGCCGTGCTGCTGATCATGGGCTTCTCGGCCCAGATGACGATGTGGCCGATGTCCTTCGTGAACGGCCTGGTGGAGCGCGGCTTCCGGGTCGTGCGCTTCGACAATCGGGATATCGGCCTGTCGGCCAAGCTCGACGACAAGGGCCCGCCCGACATCGCCGCGGCGATGGGCGCCGCGATGACCGGACAACGCTATCAGGGGGCGCCCTATCTGCTGGACGACATGGCCGCCGACGCGGCGGGGCTTCTGGACGCCCTGGATATCGAGCGGGCGCATATCGTCGGCGCCTCGATGGGCGGCATGATCGCCCAGATCGTGGCTGCCAGGCATGCTGCCAGGACACTCAGCCTGACCTCGATCATGTCGACCACCGGGCGACCCGGCCTGACCCCCGCCCGGCCGGAGATCATGGCAGCGCTGATGACGCCGCCGGCGAGCGAGGCGCGCGAGGACCGGCGCAGGCAGTTCATGCACACCTTCCGCACCATCGGTTCGCCCGGATTCCCGGCGACCGACGAGGAGATCAACGCGCTGGCGGACATGCAGGTCGACCGTGCGCCCTACCATCCTGCGGGAATCGGCCGCCAGATGGTCGCCATCATGAGTTCCGAGCCGCGGCACGAACTGCTGGCCGGCGTGCGGTGCCCGGCACTCGTGCTGCACGGCGCCGACGACCCGCTGGTGCCGCTGGACGGGGGACAAGACACGGCGGCGTCGATTCCGGGCGCGGAACTCGTGGTCGTGCCGGGCATGGGGCACGACTTTACCGAAGCGCTGATGCCGCACTTCCTGACGCATGTCGGAGGCTTTCTCGCCCGCGCCCAAGCACGCGCGAAGGCGGCCTGAGCCATGGCCCAGATCCGCGCAAACGGCATTCAGATCGAGTACGACACCGCAGGCCCGCATGACGGGCCGCCGCTGCTGCTCGTCATGGGCTTCGGCTCGCAGATGACCTCGTGGCCGGTCTCGTTTCGCGACACGCTGGCCGCGTCCGGCTTCCGCGTGATCCGCTTCGACAACCGCGACGTCGGGCTCAGCCAGCGCTTCGCCGGCACGCCGGCGGCGCGCGATGTGGCCCGGGCGGTCGCGGAAGGCGCGACGCCGGACGTGCCCTATGTCCTCAACGACATGGCGGCCGACGCGGCGGGGCTGCTGGAGGCCCTCGGGATCGAGAGCGCCCACATCGCCGGGGCCTCGATGGGCGGCATGATCGCCCAGCTGGTGGCCCTCAACCATCCGGCCAAGGCGCGCTCGCTGATCTCGATCTTCTCGACGACCGGCGATCCCTCGCTGCCGCGCTCGACGCCAGAGGCACAGGCGGCGCTGGTCAGCCAGCCGGCCTCGACCGCGCGCGCCGACGTCGTTGCCCATGCGCTCAAGAACCGGCGCGTCTATGCCAGCACGCGCTGGGCATTCGACGAAGAGGCGGTCGCGGCGCTGACTGCCGCTTCCTATGACCGGGCCTTCTATCCGGAAGGCGCAACGCGCCAGTATGCGGCGATCCTCGCCTCGCCGCCGCGCACCGAAGCGCTGAAGCGGCTCGCCCTGCCGGCTCTGGTCATGCACGGCACCGCCGACACGCTGATCCCCTGGCAGGCGGGCGCCCATACGGCGGCGTCGATTCCGGGCTCGGAGTTCGTCCTCCTGGACGGGTGGGGGCACGATTTCCCTCTGCCCGCCATACCCGTCCTGACCGACTACATCGCCGCCTTCGTCCGGCGGGCCGAGGCGGAACGGTCGGAGGCAATGGCGCGACCGGCGGTGCCAGGCTGCTGCGCTGCCTGAGCGCGGCGGCAGCAGCCAGGGAAATTCGCCTAAAATTGTGCGGGGCGGTTTCAGGCCGCCCTAACATCCCCGACGGAGAATGGCGCAGTTTCGTTCGGGGACAGGATCGTTATGTTCGTCAGAGCCATGGCCCGTTTCGCCGCCGCCCTCGCCGCACTTCCACTCATGGCGGCGGTGGCGTGCGCTTCGTCCAGCGTCGAGCCGGCAAGCCTGAACGGCGGCTCGTTCGGCACCGACCTGCGCGCCGAGGGGGTGATCGGCGAGCAGATGGCTAGCGAGTCGGCCCGGATGACGCTCGCCCTGCTCAACCAGTATCGCGCCGGCCAGGGCCTGCCGCCGGTCCAGCTCGATCCGCAAATGACCCAGGTCGCCTACCAGCAGGCCAAGGCCATGGCGGATGCCGACTACATGGACCACAATATTCTCGGCGATTTCGGCTCTCGCCTGAAGGCGAACCGCGTCCTCAACGTCTATGCGGGCGAGAATATCGGCCGCAACATCCGCACGGCCGACAAGATGTTCGACTGGTGGGTCCATTCGCCGGTTCACGAGCGCAACATGGCCAACCCGCGCGTCACGCGGCTCGGCTTTGCGGTCGCCTACTCGCCGAAGTCGGGCAAGCCCTACTGGGCGATGGCGCTGGCCTCCGCGCCGCTGCGCTGAGGCCAGGCCGGAGCGTCTAGCGGTCGGCGTAGACCGGACGGCGCTTCTCCAGAAACGCCCGGATGCCTTCGCCGAAGTCGGCGCTCTGCGCCGCCAGGATCTGGTTGCGATCCTCCATCGCCACGGCTGCCTCCAGGCTGCCGGCATCGACGCTCATGTTGAGGCACTCCTTGGTGAGACGCAGGCCCAGCGGCGAGGTCGTCACCATCTCCTCGATATAGCCGGCGGCCGCGTCGGCCAGCTTGTCGTCCGGCACGACCTCCGAGACGAGGCCGGTCCGCTCGGCGCGGGCGGCATTGATGAAGCGGCCTGTCAGCATCAATTCGCTCGCCACGGATGCGCCGACGAGGCGGGGCAGGAAATAGCTGACGCCGATGTCGCAGGCCGAGAGGCCGATGCGAATGAAGGCGGCGTTCATGCGCGCCGACTCGCCCGCAATGCGGATGTCGCTGGCCAGCGCCAGCGCAAAACCGCCGCCGCAGGCCGGGCCTTGGACCAGGCTGATGATCGGCTGCGGGCAGCGGCGCATGCGCATCACGATCTCGCTGATCCGGCGCTGGGTATACATGCCGTTCGCCGGCGTGTTGCCGCCGACGCCGCTGTTGTTGCTGCCTTCCTTGAGGTCCAGCCCGGCGCAGAACGCCTTGCCAGCGCCGCGCAGCACGACGATGCGCCGGGCGCGGTTCCAGTAGAGCTTGCCGAAATAGTCGAGCAGGTCGTCGACCAGCTGCGCGTTGAGCGCGTTCATCCGCTCGGGCCGGTTCATCGTCACCCAGTCGACGTCGCCCTTTTCCTCGACGATCAGGGTCTTGTACGCGCTCATGTCATGCCTCCCGGTTGGTCTGATGACCCCATCCTAGCGGCTTGGCCCGTGCCGCCTAGCGCCCTGTGCCGCGGCGGCCGCCGCCCCTTCCGCTGCGGCGCGCGCCATGCGATAGGACGCGCGGCGCGACCCCGTAGCTCAGCAGGATAGAGCGGCTGCGTCCTAAGCAGCGGGTCGGGAGTTCGAATCTCTCCGGGGTCGCCATTTCACCGTATCCGCCTGAGTCCCTTGCATTTGCTCGATTTCCCATGCGAGCGTGTGGGGGAAATGAGTAGGGGAGGCGTGTGGGGTCGTGCCGCGCTACTTGGAGAGGCGTCGCCGCCGTTGGTATGCGGTTCTGGACGTGCCGAAGGACGCACAGGCGATAATCAGCAAGCGACGGTTCGTGCAGTCTCTCGGAACAGACTCGCAGAGGGCCGCTGAGCGGCTAGTCGGCTCCGTCGTCTCCCGGTGGAAGCTGGACATAGCGAGGGCGCAGGGCATGGACCCGTTGGCGGGGGTCGCTCACCAATGGAGGGCCGCCCGAGTAGAGGCCGCCCATCCCGAGGCCGATGAGGACCTTCCGGGGATTGTTGACGATCTAATCCGCGACAAGGCCGAGGAGATCGAGGCGAGGCACGGCACTGCGGCGGGCGTCCGGTTCTTTAGGCGCGTCATGGCAAGCGACCTGCTTGAAGATCATTTTGATGAGTGGCTGCGCGAGCTACACGCGACCGAGAAGACGCTAGCGGCCCACCGGCAGGCCAAACAGCTACTATTGGCCCACCACACAACCGTCTCCGAAATAGACCG
>JAEUMK010000037.1 GCA_016792565.1 Alphaproteobacteria bacterium | reverse complement strand
CGCTTGCCGCGCCCTCCTCAGGATGAGGAGGGGCGATGAATCCCCGGAGGCTGTCCCCTTCCGCCCCTTCGGGGCACCGTCCCCCTGACCGCGCGCCTGCAGCGCGCTGGGGGAAGGGGTGGGCTCGTCGCACAGGGCGCTAGAGCCCCAGCACCTGCTTGGCGATGACGTTCTTCTGCACTTCCTCCGAGCCGCCTTCGATCGTGTTGGCGCGCTGGCGCATGTAGTGCGGCGTCGCGGTCTTGGCGTAGTCGGGGCCGATGGGCGGCAGGTTCCAGCCCGGATAGAGCGCCTCCATCACCCACGGCAGGCCATAGTGATGGACCGCCTCCATCGCGACCTCGCTGAGCGCCTGGCTGATGAAGGTGCCCTTGGATTTCAGGATCGCGCCGCCATTGCCGGCGCTGCCCGCCTTCACGTCGAAGAGCACGCGCTCGTTGGTGGTGCGCAGCGCGTCCAGCTCGATTTCGAGCCCCGCCAGGCGGGCGCGGAAGGCGGGATCGTCGGCGAGCCTGCCGCCGTCGCCCGACGGTTCGGCCCCGGCGATCTCCTTGATGCGGGAGATGAGATGGGTCGACTGCGGAATGAAGGCGATCGAGGCGCGCTCGTTGCCGAGCAGGAACTTGGCGTAGGTCCAGCCCTTGTTCTCCTCGCCGATGCGGTTGAACTGCGGCACGCGCACGTCGTCGAAGCGGATCTCGTTGAGGATGTGCGAGCCGTCGATGGTGATGATCGGGCGGTGGCTGACGCCCGGCGCGTGCATGTCGATGAGCAGGACCGAGATGCCCTCCTGCGGCTTGCCGTCGAAGCGGGTGCGCACCAGCGCGAACATCCAGTCGGCCTGGTGGCCGTAGGAGGTCCAGATCTTGCCGCCGTTGACGATGTAGTCGTCGCCGTCGGCGACCGCGCGAGTCTGGAGATTGGCGAGATCGGAGCCGGCGCCCGGCTCGCTGTAGCCCTGGCACCAGACCATGTCGCCATCGCGCGTGCCGGCGAGCCATTTCGCCTTCTGCGCCTCGGTGCCGAAGGTGTAGATGACCGGGCCGACCATCTTGATCGGGAAGGGCGAGAGCGGCGGGCAGCCGGCCATCGCCATCTCCTCCTCGAAGATGTAGGTGCGCGCCGGTTCCCAGGCGCAGCCGCCCGCCTCCTTCGGCCAGGACGGCGCGATCCAGCCCTTGGCGGCGAGAATTTTGTGCCAGCGCTGGCTGTCGTCCTTGGAGGTCCTGAGGCCGGCCCTGGTCCTGGCGCGGATGTCCTCCGGCAGGCTGGCGGCGATGAAGGCGCGGACGTCCTTGCGGAAGGTATCGTCCGCCGCGTCGTTGGCGAGGTCCATGGGGCGTGCTCCGGGATGGCGTGCCCCTGAAGGCTAGCGCCGTCTCAGGAGCGCCGCCAGACCTTGCGGATATGCGCGTCGGCTTCGGGGCCGAGATTGAACCAGGTGGTGCGGTCGCGCGAGGCATCGACGATGAACAGCGAATCGGTCGCGCCGAAATGCTTGACGAGGTTGTTGCGGATGGCGCCGGAGGTCAGGTGCGAGTGCAGCACCCAGACGCCGCTCATGACCTGGGTCGCCGGGCCGAGCGCCATGATGGCTTCCTCGAGCCGGGTGTGGCCGCGCGACTTGAGGTCGAAGACGATGAGGTAGTTGGCCGAATCGTGCGCCTCTTCCGCCGGCGCGACGGCGATGGGGTCCGCTTGCACGGGCCGCACCGGACCGGCAGCCGGCGACGCGGGCTCGGCGGCGAAGGCGGGCTTCGCCATCCTGACGCCCTGGAGTTCCTTGAGGAAGGCCTCGCGCACCGCCGCCGACGAGGTGCGGGCGGCCGCCGCAGGCGGTGCGGGCGGCGATGGCTGCGGCCCGGCGGGGAGCAGGCCGGCGCAGAACGGGTCGTCGGATGCGGGCATCCAGGCGCCGCCGTCGCGCGAGATGACGGAGGCGGCGGTGACGCGGCCCTCGGCGATGTAGGCGCGCATTTGCGACGCGGCGTAGGGACCATAGACCTTGCCGCCGATGCTGAGCGCATAGCGGGCATGGGAGGGGTCGGGCTGCGCGGTCGTCGTCTGCATCCTGGGCGGGCCGTTGTCGGCGCTGGGTTCGCGCGAGGCCGCCAGGCTGCAATGACCTTGCAAATCCGCCTGCGCCCCCGCAGGCTTGGTGGCACGAGACGCATTAACGAATGGGAAACGCCAATGAGCGAACGCGAATTCTGCACCGCCGAGCGCGAGGGGAATGTCCTGGTGGTGACGATCAATCGTCCCGCGCAGATGAACGCCCTGCACCCGCCCGCCAACGCCGAGCTGGCGGCGGTCTTCGACGAGTTCGCCGCCGATCCGAGCCTCTGGGTGGCGATCATCACCGGCGCGGGCGAGCGGGCCTTCAGCGCCGGCAACGATCTCGTCTACCAGGCGAGCGGCAAGCCCATCACGGTGCCGCCGAGCGGCTTCGCTGGGCTGACCTCGCGCTTCGACCTCAACAAGCCGGTGATCGCGGCGGTCAACGGCGTGGCGATGGGCGGCGGCTTCGAGATCGCGCTCGCCTGCGACCTGATCGTCGCCGCCGAAAACGCGATCTTCGCCCTGCCCGAGCCGCGCGTCGGCCTGGCGGCGCTGGCCGGCGGGTTGCACCGCCTGCCGCGCCAGATCGGCCTGAAGCGGGCGATGGGGATGATCCTGACCGGGCGCCGCGTCTCGGCGGCGGAGGGCAAGGAACTCGGCTTCGTCAACGAGGTCGCGGCGCCGGCCGAGCTGATGAGCGTGGCGCGCAAATGGGCGGGCCTCATCGCCGAGTGCTCGCCGATGTCGATCCGCGCCTCGAAGGAAGCGGTGATGAAGGGCCTCGACGAGGCCTCGCTGGAGGGCGCGATCGTCGGCCAGCGCAAGTACCCGGCCGTCACTGCGATGTTCAAGTCGGAGGACCTGATCGAGGGACCGCTCGCCTTCGCGCAGAAGCGTCCGCCCAAGTGGAAGGGCCGCTGAGGCTCAAGGCCCGCACGCAACGCGAAGGGCGCCGGGGGAGACCCGGCGCCCTTCGCCGTATCGCGGGCCGGTGCTAGTCGACGATCTGCCAGGTGCCGTCGGGGGCGCGGCAGGCGGTGCCGGACGCCTGCTGGCGGCGGCCGTCGATGTAGATGGTCTGCGAGAACGCGCGGCAGTCGCGGCCGTAATCGTCCTCGTACCAGTCCTGCGGTTCGACATAGCCGGCATAGCCATAGCGGTCGTCGCGCCAGGAGACGCGCTGGTAGGGATCGGCGCTCTCGAACGTGTCGTAGTAGTAGCCGTCGTCGTAGCGCTCGCCGGCATAGGCGCCGTAGTAGCGGCCATCGTCGTAGCTGTAATCGTCCTCGTAATAGGCATCGTAGCCGTAGCGGTCGTCGTAGCCGCCATAGGACGAGCCGCAATCGTCGGCGGCCGAGGCGCCGACCGCGCCGCCGAGCAGCGCGCCGGCGATGGCGCCGACCGCCCGGTCGTCGCCGTCATTGCCGAACTGGCCGCCGATCACGCCGCCGATCACCGCGCCGGCGAGCGTCGAGAGGGCTTCGTCGCCGCCGCAGTTGCGGCTGCGCGCCTCGGCGGTCCCGACGAGGGACATGAGGGCGAGGGCGGCGGCGGGCACGCTGAGGATCTTGAGAATTGTCGGCATCACCGGCTCCTGCGGCGCCCGGCTTGATGCCGGGCCGTCCATCGTGGAGCCGCTTATGGACCGGCCGCGCTGAACGGCGGCTGAATGGGGCCGGGGGGCGTCAGAGGCCGCCGACGCCGCCGGTCAGTTCCATGCCCGAGATGTCGATCGGGCCGGCGCCGGCCAGCGTGCCGCCGCCGCTGGAAACCGTCTCGACCGCCTCGGCGGGGGAGGCGAGCGCCCGCTCCATGCCGGGGCTCATCGGCCGCTTGGGAGCGCATCTGAGATCGCCGTCGGCGGTACGGACCAGCGCGTCGCCGGCGTCGCAGTCCTTGTAGGAGGTGCCGTCGGCGGTGCGGACCGAGCCGAGGATCGAGGTCGCGCCGGTCGGGTAGGAGACGCGCAGCATGCGCTCGCCCTCGCAGCGGAAGATCTCGCCGGCATAGCCGGGGCCGGCGCCGTCCGGCTTCACGGCGAGCGCCGGGTATTCGTTGCCCTTGAAGTCGAGGCAGACCGCCGAGACGGTCTCGCTGCGGGGGCGCAGCGTCACCTCGATGCGGCCGAGATCGTGCGTCTCGACGCGCTCCATGACGACGACCGTCGTCTGGCGGCGCGGCGCCACGACCGTGCGCGTGTAGCGGTAGGGGATGTAGCGGACGACCTCGATCGTCTCGGGCTTCGGCTTGCCGTGCTTCCCATGCTTTCCATGCTTGCCGTCCTTGCCGTGACCCATGCCGTCCTTGCCGCCGACCCCGGCGACCTTGTCGCCGAGCGGCCCACCCTCGAAGACGGCGCGGTCCTTGTCCCGGGCCGGGCGACCCTGGCCGCCGCCGGAGCGGACCGTGTACTCGGCCGCCCAGAAGCCGGTGCCGAAGAGGTTCCCCCGGCCCGAATAGGGCTGGCCGTAGTAGAAGCCGTAGGAGGGCGCGGGATCGGGCAGCGGGATCGCCGTGCCGCGGCCGTCGCCCCAGGCGCCCTTGCCGAACACGTTGCCGTCGTTGCTATAGGGCTGGTCGAAGCCGCCGAGGCTGTCATAGGCGGCGGCGCTGCCCGCGCCGGCCGCCAGACCGGCCAGAACGAGGGCGGCGAAGGTGGCGATTCGCATCGGAGTGACCCTTTCGCGGCGATCGTGCCGCTTTGGGACACTACCCCAACACTTTGTCGGTCCACGCGAAACCTTTGACAAAGGTTAACGCCGGGCGCGGGACGATTTCGGGCGCGTCGACCGTCCCAAGCCATTGATTCCATTGGAGCGGCGCCAACCCACGGGTGCAACGGCTCTGGCACGCCGCATGCTCTCCATGTCACCAACACAGTCCGGTCCCGCATCGCAGGATCGGGCGGCTGACGAGCATTCAGGATCGAGGCGGCAGATGCGCCAGACAGCGGCACGGACGATACTCTCCTACTGGCAGGCTATCGCGCCAGACGACGGCGCTCCGGCCCAGGCCAGCGTCGCGCCGCGGGCCCTCAAGCGCTTCCTGCCGGACATCTTCCTGCTGGAGCGGCTGGACCGCGCCGTCTTCGCCTTCCGCATGGCCGGCACCAGGCTGTGCGCCCGCTACGGCCGCGAATTGCGCGACCACGATTTCGTCCGGCTGTGGCCGGCCGCCCAGCACGGCGACATCCTGGCGGCGCTCGGGCGCTGCCTGCAGGACGCCCGGCCGGTGACGCTGGAAGGCGCGGCGGCGACGCTGGACGGCAAGACCGTCTCGTTCCAGATCCTGCTGATGCCGCTGACCGACACCGAGGGCCGCGTGACGCGGCTGATGGGCGCCATGCTGACGGCCGACGACCAGGCCCTGCGCGACGGCCAGATCCTGATCAACCAGACGCTGGATGCGGCGATCGATCCCCTGCGCGCGGCCGCCTATGCCGAGCCGACGCCGGCCTTCGCCATGGCGCGCGAAACCAAGGTGTCGTTCCTGCGGGTCGTCGACGGCTGGAAGGACGGCCGCCCGGCCTCGCGCGACGGCGCGGCGAGCGCGACGCTGGCGGCGGGCTGAGGCCTGCTTCGACTTTCCCCCTTCCGCCCCTTCGGGGCACCTTCCCCCGTACCGCGCGCCCCGAGGGCGCGCTGGGGGATGGGGAGCCGCCTGGAGAGGGCGCGACCCGGTTCGACCGGGCTTCGCCTCAGCGGCCGAAAGCCGAGCCGCGGGTCTGGTCGGGGGTGACGTCGCCCATGCGGTCGACGCGCTCGGCTTCGATGCGGCGGGATTCGTCGCGCGCGATCTTCTCGTTCTCGAACAGGTTCACGCTTTCCGCGTAGCGGTCATAGGCGCTCTTGTCGTCGGGCAGGGCCTCGGCGCAGCGATCGGCCGGGTAGCGCGCGATCTCGTCACACCAGGCGCCGAAGTCGAGCGCCTGCGTGGCGCCCGGCGAGATCAGGATCTCGGCCTCCTCAGCCGCGGCCGGCGCGACGAGGGCGAGCGCGACGGCCGCGCAGGTCAGGATGTTCATCGAGCCAGAACCTTTGCTGATCAGGCGGCGGCGGCGCCGGCGGCCATGTCTTCGGCGACCTTGACGTTTTCGGGCGGCAGGGCAGGGCGGCCGAGTATCATGTCGGACGCCTTCTCGGCGATCATAATCGTCGGCGCATTGGTGTTGCCGCCGATCAGCGTCGGCATCACCGAGGCATCGACGACTCGCAGGCCCTCGACGCCGCGCACGCGAAGCTGGGCGTCGACCACCGCCATGTCGTCGCTGCCCATCTTCGCGGTGCCGACCGGATGGTAGATGGTCTCGGCCGAGCGCGCGACCCAGGCATCGATCTCGGCGTCGCTCTGGACATGGGCGCCGGGCGCCATTTCCGGACCGCGATAGGCGTCGAAGGCCGGCTGGGCGAAGATCCGCCGGGCGATCCGCACGCCCTCGCGCAACGCCGCGCGGTCGCTTTCGACCGCCAGATAGTTCGGCTGGATGAGCGGCTGGGTGAAGGGATCGGTGTTCTTCAGCGCGATGAAGCCCTTGGAGGCCGGGCGCAACTGGCAGACATGCAGCGTGAAGCCGTGGCGATCGGCCTTCTTGCGGCCGTGGTCGGTCATCATCGCGTTGACGAAATGGAGCTGCAGGTCCGGCACTTCGAGGTCGGGCCGGCTCTTCAGGAAGCCGCCGCTCTCAAGCCCGTTCTGGCCGCCCAGGCCCTTGCGGGTGGCCATGTACTGCACGCCGGTCTTGAGCTGCTTCCAGGGGCTGGCGACCTGCGCATAGAGCGTGACGGGCTGGGTCGACTCGTACTGGACCATCACGTCGAGATGGTCCTGGAGATTGTGCCCGACGCCCGGCAGGTCGGCTTTCACCTCGATGCCGAACCTGGCGAGATAGGCGGCCGGACCGATGCCGGAGAGCAGAAGGGTCTGCGGCGTGTTGACGGCGCCGCCGGAGAGGATGACCTCGCGCCCCGCCAGGGCAACGACCTTGGTGCGGGTCTTGCCTTGCGCGTACTCGACGCCGGTCGCGCGGCCGTTCTCGATGAGGATGCGGGTGGTCAGCGCCTCGACCTCGACGGTGAGGTTGGGGCGCGAGAGGATGGGGGTGAGGTAGCCCGCCGCCGCGCTCCAGCGCCGTCCGTTGTGGATCGTGAGCTGGTAGGGGCCGACGCCTTCCTGGGCGAAGCCGTTGAAGTCGGAGGTGTAGGCGTGGCCCGCCTCCTTGCCGGCTTCGATCAGGGTACGGAAGATCGGATGGTGGGACTTGGCGTTGCCGACCTTCAGCGGGCCTTCGCCGCCGTGGAAGTCGTCGCCGCCGTTCTCGTTGCACTCGGCGCGCTTGAAATAGGGCAGGACGTCGGCGAAGCCCCAGCCGTCGAGACCCATCTGGCGCCACATGTCGTAGTCGCGGGCGTGGCCGCGGATGTAGATCATGCCGTTGATCGAGGACGAGCCGCCCAGCGTCTTGCCGCGCGGCCAGTAGAGCGCGCGGTTGCGCAGATGGGTCTGGCCCTCGGTCTCGTAGTACCAGTTGAACTTGGTGCGCCGCGACAGCAGCGCGCCGACGCCGGCCGGCATGTGGATGAGGACCGACTTGTCCCTCGGCCCGGCTTCCAGCAGCAGCACCTTGTTGGCGGGGTCCTCGCTCAGGCGATTGGCCAGCACACAGCCCGCCGAGCCCGCGCCGATGATGATGTAGTCGAAGGTCTTCGACGCCGTATCCGCCATGGCCGCACCGGTCCGCTTCGGGTTCGGGAGAATTGCGGGCCTGAAATACGGCATCGCCATGGCCGAAGTCCACACGCGCCGTCGGCGCAGGCGCAGGAATCGGCGGTTTCCCAAGGGTAACGGCGCGAAACAATTCGTCAGTTCTTTACACCGCCCCGCCTAGGCTATGCGCGCCGCAGAGACGGAACCCCTTCGTGACCGAAACCCGCCCCCTCGCCGTGATCGTGCTGGCCGCCGGCCAGGGCACGCGCATGAAGTCGCCGCTGCCCAAAGTGCTGCATCCGGTGGGCGGACGGCCGATCCTCGGCGCGATCCTGGAGGCGGCGTCGGCGCTCGGCCCGCAGCGGACCATCGTGGTGGTCGGACCGCGGCAGGCCGAGGTCGCGGCCTTCGCCGCCGCCAAGGGCGCCGCCGCGGCGGTGCAGGACCCGCCGCACGGCACCGGCCATGCCGCCCAATGCGCGCTGCCGGCGCTGGAGGGCTTCGCGGGCGAGGTGCTGATCCTCTACGGCGACACGCCGCTGCTGACCGCCGAGACGCTGACGCGCCTCGTCGCCGCCAAGGCAGGCGCGGCGCTGGCGCTGCTCGGCTTCACGCCGGACGATCCGGGCCCCTATGGGCGGCTGATCCTCGACGCCGACGGGGGACTGGTGAAGATCGTCGAGGCGAAGGACGCGAGCGCGGAGGAGCGCGCCGTGCGGCTCTGCAACGCCGGCGGCTTCGTGCTGGACGCGGGGCTGCTGCGCGAACTGCTGGGGGAGCTCACCGCCGACAACGCGCAGGGCGAATACTATCTCACCGACATCGTGACGGGGGCGCGGCGAAGGGGCCTGAAGGCCGTCGCCTTCGACGCGCCGGCCGACGACGTGATGGGCGTCAACAGCCAGCAGGAGCGCGCGGCGGCCGAGGCGGTCTTCCAGGCGCGCGCCCGCGCCGCCCACATGGCGGCAGGCGTGATGCTGGCCGATCCGGCGACGGTCTATTTCAGCGCCGACACGGCGATCGGCCCCGGCACGGCGATCGGACAGAACGTGGTGTTCGGGCCCGGCGTCTCGATCGCCGCGGGCGTCACCATCAAGCCGTTCTGCCATCTGGAGGGCGTTTCCGTCGCCGCCGGCGCGACGATCGGACCGTTCGCGCGGCTGCGGCCCGGCAGCGTCATCGGCGAGGACGTCCATATCGGCAATTTCGTGGAGACAAAGGCGGCGACGCTGGAGAAGGGCGCGAAGGCCAACCACCTGACCTATCTGGGCGATGTCAGCGTCGGGGCGGGGGCCAATATCGGGGCGGGGACGATCACCTGCAACTACGACGGCTTCTTCAAGCACCGCACCGAGATCGGGGCGGGGGCGTTCGTCGGATCGAACACGGCGCTCGTCGCCCCGGTCCGCATCGGGGCGGGTGCCAGCATCGGGGCGGGCTCGACGATCACCAAGGACGTCGCGGCGGATGCGCTGGCGCTGGAACGCAGCGCGCAGAGCGAGAAACCAGGCTGGGCGGCGCGGTTCCGCGCCCTGATGGGCGCGCGCAAGGCCGCCGCAGCGAAGAAGGACTGATCCCATGTGCGGCATCGTCGGCATCATAGGCCATGAGGACGCGGCGCCGCTGATCGTGGAGGCGCTGAAGCGGCTGGAGTATCGCGGCTACGATTCGGCCGGCGTCGCGACGCTGCACGACGGGCAGATCGATCGCCGCCGCGCCCCCGGCAAGCTGCGCAATCTGAGCGCCGTGCTGGCGCGCGAGCCGCTGCCCGGCATCATCGGCATCGGCCATACGCGCTGGGCGACGCATGGCGCGGCGACCGAGAACAATGCCCATCCGCATGCCAGCGACCGCGTCGCGGTGGTTCACAACGGCATCATCGAGAATTTCCGCGAACTGCGCGAGGAGCTGACCGCCAAGGGCCATGTCTTCCTGACCGAGACCGACACCGAAGTGACGGTGCATCTGGTGACGGACAACCTGCGGGCCGGCATGGACCCGGTCGCGGCGGCGCAGGCGGCGGTCAAGCGCTTCGAGGGCGCGTTCGCGCTGGTCATCATGTTCCGCGGCGACGAGGACCTCCTGATCGGAGCGCGGCGCGGCAGCCCGCTGGCGGTCGGCCACGGCGACGGCGAGATGTATTTCGGCTCGGACGCCTTCGCGCTTGCGCCCTTCACCAACCGCGTGACCTATCTGGAGGAAGGCGATCTCGCCGTGCTGCGCCGGTCGGGCGCGACGATCTACGACAGCGCCGACCGGATCGTGACGCGGCCCGTCGCCATCACCCAGGCCGGGGCGGCGCTGGTCGACAAGGGCAATCACCGCCATTTCATGGCGAAGGAGATCTACGAGCAGCCCGAGGTGCTCGGCCACACGCTCGTCGCCTATGTCAACGCGGTGAACGAGAGCATCGCGCTGCCCGGCCCGGCGATCGACTGGAAGTCCGTGTCGCGTCTGACGATGGTGGCCTGCGGCACGTCGTCGATCGCCACCAACATCGCGCAGTACTGGTTCGAGCAGCTGGCGCGGCTGCCGTCCGGCACCGACATCGCCTCGGAATTCCGCTACCGCGACGCGGTGCTGACGAAGGGCGGCCTCTCGCTGTTCGTCTCGCAGTCGGGCGAGACCGCCGATACGCTGGCGGCGCTGAAGCACGCCCGCGCCGAGGGCCAGATCATCGCCTCGGTCGTCAATGTCGCGGAAAGCTCGATGGCCCGCGAGAGCGACGCCGTCTTCCCGACCCACGCCGGGCCGGAGATCGGCGTCGCCTCGACCAAGGCCTTCACCTGCCAGCTCGGCGTGCTCGCCAGCCTCGCCATCGCCGCCGGGCGCGATCGCGGGGCGCTGTCGCGCGAGGCCGAGGCGCGGCTCACCCGCCGCCTGCTGGAGGTGCCGCGCCTCATCGGCGAGGCGCTGAAGCAGGAGGCGGTCATCGCCGCCATCGCCCAGGAGATCGCCAAGGCGCGCGACGTGCTGTTCATGGGCCGGGGGCTCGCCTATCCGGTCGCGATGGAGGGCGCGCTGAAGCTGAAGGAGATCAGCTATATCCACGCCGAGGGCTATGCGGCGGGCGAGCTGAAGCACGGGCCGATCGCGCTGATCGACGAGAACGTGCCGGTCGTCGTCATCGCGCCGCACGACGCGCTGTTCGAGAAGACCGTCTCGAACATGCAGGAGGTGATGGCGCGCGGCGGCAAGGTGGTGCTGATCTCGGACCGAAAGGGTCACGAACTGGCCGGCGACAAGGTGTGGATGCGCATCGAGGTGCCTCAATGCGATCCGGTGTTCGCGCCGCTCGTCTGCGCGGTGCCGGTGCAGCTCCTCGCCTACTACACCGCGCTCGCCAAGGGCACCGACGTCGACCAGCCGCGCAATCTCGCCAAGTCGGTGACGGTGGAGTAGGGCGCGTCTGGCCCGCCGCGGCGCGCCGTGCGAGGTTGCGCCCCCATGCCCTCATCCGCCGACACCGCCGCGACCGAGCTGCCGACGACCCTTGCGGGGCGGCGCTGTCTGGTGCTGGGCGGGGCCGGTTTCCTGGGCCGTGCGCTCTGCCGCGCGCTTGTTGCCGCGGAAGCGGAGGTGACGGCATTCGGCCGCCAGAGCGCGGCGCCGGCAGGACTGGCCGATGCAGCGCGCTGGCTTGGCGGCGCGTTCGACGATCCCGATGCCGTGGCGCGGGCGGTCGCCGGGCAGGAGATCGTCTTTCACCTGATCGGTCCGCGCGCGCCGGCGGAGTCCAACCGCGATCCCGCCGAAGACGCACGGCAGAGCATCCTGCCGACCCTCGGCCTGCTGGAGGCGGCGCGCGCCGCCGGGGTGGGGCGGATCGTTTTCGCCTCGTCGGGCGGCACGGTCTATGCCCCGGATGCCGCGATGCCCGCGACCGAGACGGCGCCGACCGAACCGATCACCGCCTACGGGATCGCCAAGCTGGCGATCGAGAAATACCTGGCGCTCTATCACCGCCTGCACGGCCTGGACTTCGTGGCGCTGCGCATCGCCAACGCCTATGGCCCCGGCCAGCTGCCGGGCACCGCGCAGGGCGTCGTCGCAACGCTGCTCGACCGGGCGCTCAGGGGCCTGCCGGCGGAGATCTGGGGCGACGGCTCGGTGGTGCGCGACTTCGTCCATGTCGACGACGTGACGCGGGCCTTTGTCGCGGCGGCGCTCTATCGCGGCCCGGTCACGGTCATGAACGCGGGGTCCGGCGCCGGGCGCTCGATCCGTTCGGTCGCCGAGGACGCGGCGCGGCTGGCCGGCGGCGCTCCACAGATCCGCTATCGCGCGGGGCGTCCCGCCGACATGCCGGTGAGCGTGCTCGACAGCGCGCTGATGCGGCGGGAAACCGGATGGACGCCGCAGGTGGACTGGGACGAGGGCCTCGCCGATACCGCGCGCTGGCTGAAGTCGGCGCGCGGCGCGGGCTAGGCCCGCTTCAGGCTCGACAGCACGCTCTGGTGCGAGGTCTGCACGGTCAGGAACTTGATGGCGACGCCGCCGGGTATGTGCCGGACGACGCGGCCGCGCATCCGCCCGATCGAGATGTCGGCGCCGACGACGGGCTTGTGTTCGACCGCCAGCGCGGCGCCCGACAGCGAGAGATCGAGAACCCGGCAGGCGGCTTCCTTGCCGTCCGGCATCACGCAGCGGCCTTCCTGGTCCATCTCGACGCGCTCGTGGGCGCGCAGATCCTCGGGCCGCAGGCGATGGCGGTTGGCGTGGATCATCAGCCGCTCGGCGAGCTTGTCGCGGCGGTTCTGGGTGGCGCTGAGGCGGACCGCGAAGCCGTATTCGTGATGCCGCGCGACGACGCCCTCGGCGCGTCCCAGATCGTCGATGTAGAGCACGACCCGCGAGCCGACGGCCGGGCGGATGTCCGCGGTGATCGAGATCCCGCCGACCGACATGTTGAAGAGCAGGCCGCGATGTTCGGAGGCGTCGTCGGCCATGAAGCGGACCGGCAGGCTGACCACGATCCGGCGATGGCGGCGCTCGTCGGCGACCCGGCCGAGCAGGAAGTCCTCCAGCCGCGACGATGCCGTCTCCGCGTTGAGCTGCTCTGCCGCTGCCACAAATTGTCCCTCGCTGCCCGAGCAAGACTAATTAAGACAGGTAAACAATTTGTAGCCGGTCCTGCCTCAGCGCGAGAACAGACGCTTCAGTCCGGCAAACCGCGCCGGGCGCGGCGGCCGGCGGCGCGCCTGGAAGGCCCGTACCGCCGCCGCGAAGGGCAGGGCCGTCAGGTCCTCCACCTCGTTGCGGTCGTGCAGGTCGAAGAAGGCCTCATCCCTGGGCTGGGAGGGGTGGCAGAGGCCGCGGCTACGCTTGATTTCGAAGTCCTGCCGCGACTGCACGACATAGTGGTGGAGGCGCAGCCGCCGGGGCTCGATGGGCGCAGGCAGCAGGCTCTTGCCGTCGACCGAAAGGCCGTCCTCGCGGACGATACGATTGTGCCGGGCGACGAAGATGTGTGGCGAAGCGGTGAAATCGTCGATCCCCTCGGGCCGCATGATGCACTTGATGTGGCGATTGACCTCGAAGTCCAACGGCGCGCGGCGCGTGAAGTTCTCGAGCACCAGGCCATGCGGCCGGCGGTCGTGGCCGCCGCTGCCGAACAGCGTCCACGGCACGGCGAGGCCGTCCTCGGCCTCGAAGCCGGCGAGGATGCCGGGCAAAGTCTCGCCCTGCAGCGGGATGAGGAACTCGTCGGCGTCGATGAAGGCCATCCAGCCGAGACGGCGGCCGAAGCGGCGATGGGCGTCGCGATAGGCCGGCATCTGGCCGAACGCCATCGGCCAGTCGATAAGGGTGATCCGGCCCTGGTCCGGGAAGGCGCGGATTTCGTCGCGCGTGCCGTCCGTCGAGCGGTTGTCGTAGAGGATGAAGCGGTCGACGCCGATGGCGGCATGGTGGGCCAGCCATTCGAAGATGAGGTGCGCCTCGTTCTTGACGATCGCGACGATGGCGACGGGGCGGCGGCTCGCCATCAGATGTTCCCCGGCGCCGCCGCCGCGTTCACGTCCTGACCGTGAGATCCAGGCCTGCCTCGTGCAGCAGCGCCTTCAGGGCCGGGGCGATGTCGGGGCGCGCGAGGCCGAGCGCCAGATTGGCGGCGAGAAAGCCGGCCTTGCTACCGCAGTCGAAGCGGCGTCCGGTGACCGGCACGGCATGGAAGGGCTGCACCCCGATGAGGCGGGCCATCGCGTCGGTGAGCTGGATTTCGTTGCCGGCACCAGGCTTCTGGTCCTCGAGCTTGGCGAAGATCTCCGGCTGAAGGACGTAGCGGCCGACCAGCATCATGGTGGAGGGCGCCTCGGCGGGCCTTGGCTTCTCCACCAGACCCCTGACCTCGGTCATGCCATGCTTCGTTTCGCCGGGATCGACGATGCCGTAGGCGCCCGTCGCCTCGCGGGGGATGTCGAGCACCGAAACGAGATTGCCGCCGGTCCTGTCATGCGCGGCGACCAGTTCCTCCGTCGCGCCGGGCGAGCCGAAGATCAACTCGTCGGGCAGGAGGACGGCGAAAGGTTCGTCGCCGACGATGCGCCGGGCGCACCACACGGCGTGTCCGAGGCCGAGCGGGCGCTGCTGGCGCACGAAGATCGCGTCGCCGGCGCCCGGCCGGATGGCGGCGAGCGCGTCGAGCTCGGCGGTCTTGCCGCGCCGCGTCAGCGTGTCCTCCAGCTCGTAGGACACGTCGAAGTGGTCCTCGATCGCCTCCTTGCCGCGGCCGGTGACGAAGATGAAGGTGTCGATGCCGGCGGCGCGGGCCTCGTCGACCGCGTACTGGATCAGCGGCCGGTCGACGATCGGCAACATCTCCTTCTCGATCGTCTTGGTCGCGGGAAGAATCCGCGTGCCGAGTCCGGCGACGGGGAAGACGGCCTTGCGGATGGGCTTCATGGCGCGATTCCTGCGACTGGGTCGCCGCGATATGCGCGAAGCGATGAGGTTCGTCAAATCAGGTCCGAAGGGCGGGGCGCGGTCCTGTTCGTCACGGAATCGGGCTTGCGGTCCGGCCGCGCCGCCGTGCTAGAGACGCTCCGGATCCCGATATTTCTTCCGCCCATAGTGTTGCGTGGTATGGTCGCCGCATCGACAGCGACCAAGACTGAAAGTGCTCCGAAATGCACGATACAGCCTACACGATCGGTCGCCTCTTCTTCGAGAACTACTGGCGTTCCGACTTTGGAAAAGTCGTCGATCTTGGTTCTCTAGACGTAAACGGCACCTTGCGGGAGTGCGCGCCCGCCGAAGCCGTCTATGTCGGACTGGATATCGAGCCCGGCAAGGGCGTCGATATTGTGATCGCGGGCGATTCGAAGCTGCCGCTGGCGGACAATGCGACCGACATGGTGGTTTCCAGTTCGGTTCTG
>JAEUMK010000033.1 GCA_016792565.1 Alphaproteobacteria bacterium | reverse complement strand
CCCCGGCGGCTTCGCGTATCTGTCGCCCGCGCGGGATGGGTGGCCGAGCGGTTTAAGGCACCGGTCTTGAACACCGGCGAGGGTTCATCCCCTCCGTGAGTTCGAATCTCACCCCATCCGCCAGCTGCATTCGCTGCGTCATCATCGGCTGTCCACGGGTTCGCAGGCCAGTCCGTCGTTGTCGGCGGCGCGGCTACCCTTCCTAGTCCTTGATGCCGGAGGCGCAGCAGGTGTCCGTGACGTGAACCCCGGCGGCGCGTTTCAGCAGGCAGAGCGGCACATGGGTCGGGGTCGGCTCCCGGTAGGTCCAGGCCCGGCATTCCGGCTCGTCCTCGCAGGCGCGGGCGCAGAGGCGCCAGTCCGGCTCCGGCAAGTCGATCTGCCGCAGGTCGTTGCCGGGCAGCCGGGTGTCCGGCAGCGGTGGCCCGAGGGGCACAACGCCGCGATAAGCGAATTCGTCCGGACAGGCCACCCGGTAGTCGCTGGCCAGAACGATCCGGTAGCGGTTGTGAGGGATGCAGCCGGTGTTACCCCTGATCTCGAGCCAGACGCTGATGTCCAGATCCGGGTGGCCGGGATTGGCGGCGCAGATCAGTTCAGTGATCTCGGCTTCAAAGGCGTCGAACGGATAGCGGTTGAATTCGCTGTAGCGGCAGATTTGCGGCCGCTCGTCAGCGGCGCGTTGTTGCCAGTGCTGAAGGACGCATCCCTCAAGATAGGCCCGGGCCACCCGCCGCGCCGCATTGGGATTGGAGGCGGTTCCCTCGACGCTGAATTCGCGCCGGATCTGCACGCCGCCGGGGATACCCGCACCGATGAAGTATTCCGCATTGCAGGTCCGGGTCACGGCTTCGGCAGGGCTGCCGCCCAGACCGGCGGCCATGGTGACGGCCAAGGCGCCGATGGCGCCCACCACAGAATGAAACAACCACCGCAGGGGGCCCGTTCCGGACATGGGCTCCTCCCTCTTGCGAGCTTAGACAAATTCTAGTCCGGACGGGCGCGCCTGCCTTGATCCAACTCAACCGAGGGGCGCGCGGTGTGACCGCCCGGGCCGCTGAATTCCCTCCCGGCCGACGATGAAAGGCGGGCCAAGCCGACGGCCATGACGCGAGGCGCCGTCCAGCGGACTAGACCGGCGCCGTCTTCACCCGGGCGGCGATGGCGGCGCGCAGTTCACGCTGTCTGGCCTCGGTCAGCGGGTAGCTCCACATGAAGGGCCAGGCGATCAGCGACAGCAGGGCCGGGATCCAGCTGTAGAACAGGGCCAGCGCGAACAGCGCCGAGGGCGAGTTGGCGCGCGGTGCGATGATGACCTTGGCGGCCGCGAGGCGGTCGAGCGCGGCCTGGTCGCGGTTGCGGATCGCCTCGACGCGCTCCGGGGTCACGGCCGCCTTCTGGGCCTCGGCGACGATCTTCTGCAACTCGGCGCGGGGCAGATCGGGGTTGGCGGCGCGGGTCACGATCGCGGCCTCCTGGCGGAGCAGCGACTCGGCCTTGTTGGGCGAGGCAAGACCCGATTCGAAGCCGAGCAGCCCGACGAGGCCCGTCACCAGCAGGGCCGAACCGGCCGCGAATTTCAGGATCATGCCCCACAGCGCGAAATAGAGGCCGGTGCGCTGGCGGCCGCTTTCGAGGGTGTCGAGATCGACCACGTCGGCAGCCATCGAGACGGGGATGAACAGCATCGCGCCGATGGCCGAGCCCTTGATCATCATGAAGGCGACGAAGACCCAGAACTGGTCGCCGGCGATGAAGGGCATCGGGGCCGAGCCGAAGGCGAACCAGAGGATCGCCAGCGCCACCGCACGGTGCTTGCCCACCGCGTGCGCGATGCGCAGCCAGACCGGGATCGCGGCGATCGAGAAGAGGAAATAGCCGAGCAGGACATACGGGTAGAGCGCCCGCACGCCCATGATGTGATCGACGAAATAGAGCGAGGTCGCGGTCGTCACGCCCACGGTCATCGTGAAGATGAAGCCCATCGCGGCGAGGCGCACGAACGAACCGTTGCGGGCGACCATCCTGAGCCCGTTCTTCCAGTCGACCGGCTCGGCGTGCAGCTCCTCGCGGGTCGGCTCGTGGACCGCGAGCACGGCGACCAGAATGAACAGCGGCAGCGCGACGGCCGTGAAGAGGGCGATGGCCCAGGTCCAGTCCTGGATGCCGGTGAGGCCGAGCCAGGCGCCGATCCCGATGGGAATCAGGAAGACGAGGACGTTGCCGAACAGGCCGAACATCTCGCGAATGCCCGAGACGCGCGAGCGCTCGCGATAGTCCTTGCTGAGATCCGCCCCCCAGGCGCGGTAGGGCAGATCGATCATGGTGTTGGAGAGGTAGAAAAGGCTGACCATCAGGAAGAGCCACCAGACCCCTACGCCCGGCGGCGGCACGAAAAGCAGCCAGAGCGAGATCGCCATCAGCGGCGTGCCCACGATCAGCCAGAATTTCCGCCGGCCGAACGGCGCCGTCCAATTGTCGCTGAGCGAGCCGATGATCGGGTCCGTGATGACGTCGGTGATGCGCGACAGGAAGATGGCGAGGCCGACCATGCCGAGGGGCACGGCGAGCACGGTCGTATAGAGGTCGTTGAGGTAGAGCCCGACGGGAAGCTGGGCGATCGAGATGGAGAGGTTGGGGAGGCCGTAGAGGAGCAGCGTCCCGGTCTTCAGACGCGGTTCTCCGCCGCTGTCGGTCCGCTGCATGGGCCGGCCTTCCCTTCTCTGTCGTTTCCGAGGAAAACGCGGGTGCGTCCATGGCGCCCCGTCGCTCTTGTCGTTCAAAGCTTGGGACATGTCGGCCCCCCGCGCAAGCGCACCGGGACCAGGCCCCTGCCCGGCTGCGTCATAAAGGGCCATTGTGAGGGACCGCCCGAGTCCCTTCACTCGGCGGCCTCAGGCGAGCGGCGGCACATGGCGAACATTCCCGACTACCAGACATGGATGAAGCAGACCTCGGCCTTCGGCCGGGCTCGCAGTCCGTTCCTCAAGCTGCTGGATGAGGCCGTCAAAGGCGGCGACAAGGACAAGATCAAGACCGCGCTCGATCGCTGGCGTTTCGAGCAGAGCAAGGAGGGCAAGGACTGGCGCAAGAGCGTGCGCAACCAGTCGCTGGCCGTCACCAACCTCTACCGCGCGGTGAACACGATCCCGCGCACGCCTTCCAAGGAAGAGCGCGAGGCCATGGCCTTTCTCGCCGCCGAGCAGGCCAAGGCGCTGATGAAGACCTTCGCCAACACCAAGCTGGTCTTCAAGGGCGACACGCTGGCCGGCGCGATCAGCGGCAACGCGGGGCGGATGCAGAAGCTGTCGCAGGCCAAGCAGGTCCTGTCGTCGGCGAAAGGCCATGTGCAGACCGGCGCCGAGTTCGTCACCGCCGTCTCGAGCGGCGGGGTCGGCAACCCGTTCGAGATGGTCAAGGCGAAGCTGAGCGAGGCGATCCACAATCTCTGCCCGCCGGGTACGCCGGGCCTCGATCCCGACAGCGTGATGCGCCATATCGGCCTGCCCGGCCTCGCCGACTTCATGAAGGAGGCGGTGCCGATCCTCGGCGCGATCCGCTCGGGCGTGAAGGTCGTGCAGGCCTGGGCCGACGTCGCCAAGACGGCGAAGGAGAAATACAAGGCCGCGCAGGCCCGCAACGTCATCGCCAAGGGCGATCCGGAAGCGGCGCTGAAGGCGATCCACGTCATCCTGAATCGCGAACTGGCGTCGGGCACGGCGTCGGCGACGTCGGCGACCCTGTCGTTCTCGATGCAGGTGGCCGGCATGGTCGGCGACATGGGGACGGTCTCGGGCCCGGCAGTCGCCGCGGTGCAGGCGATCGCCGAGATCCTGCAGGCGATCTACGAGTTCGTGCGCGACTGGAAGGAACTGAACCGCGCCAACGAGCTGTTGCGGCTCGGCGCTCTGAACCTGGAGCTGTTCGAGACCTGCCCGCTGCTCGGGTGCTATTTCCTCGCGCTGCAGGATCACAGCACGATCATCGCCTTTGCGATTACCGACTACGGCACCGCCAACTGGCAGTTCGACGTGGAGAAGATGGTCAAGACGCTGCAGCCGGTGCTGGAGACGGCGCGGCGGATGGTCAAGGCCTCGAAGTTCGAGCTGATGGGCGTGGTGGTCGATTCGCGCACCATGGACCAGAAGCTGACCTCGATGCAGCAGAGCAAGGGCCTGGTCGATGCGAACTACTCGGTGCTGACCGGCATGGACAAGGCGCTCGCCTTTCCCGGCCATGTGAAGGAAGTGCTGACCGAGAAGTTCATGAAGGCGATCGGGCGCGGCCAGACGGCCTGATCAAGGGGCCGGGGCGCCGCCGGTCATCCGGTCCAGCCACCATTGGTTCAACTGCCAGATCGAGCGCTCGAGCGGCGACAGCCGGCCCTGCCCGGTCGCCGGTGCGGCGAGGCCCTGGGCGACCAAGTCGTTCACCGCAATGTCCTCGCCATGGATGAGCGCGACCAGTTCGGCGGTCGCCGCGGCGAGTTCGTCGATGTCGGGGCGGGCCGCCGTCGCGGCGGGAACGCAGACATGGATCCTGAGATCCAGCCTGCAAGCCGCGCGGGGGAAGAGCTGATACCAGAAGACCGCACTGCCCTGCACCGCGATGAGGAAGTGCGGAAAGACCGCCGCGGCGACGAGGTCGTTCTGCTGCCAGGGTTCGAGCCCCTCGATCAGCGGCAGGCCGCCTTCGGCATGCGGATGCGCGGCCGGCATGTGAAGGATCGACCACGGCCCGTCATTGTCGGGGATGCGCGAGTCCGCGGCGTGGAAGGCCGGCTCGAGCGTTTGACCGTGTGCGGCGATGTGGTGGTAGGCCTCCATGAAGTTCTCGACGAGGCACTTCCAGTTCCAGTCGTGGGCGTAGTCGAGGGTGCGCACCACCACCATGTCGGCAAGGCGATAGCTGGCGAAGTAGCGCCGGTAGGTCTCGACCGTGGGCGCGAACGGCGCGGCGCCGGGGTCGAGATTGACCATCACGAAACCCTCCCAGATCTCGACCGGAAACCGGGGCAGGCGGCAGTCGCGCTCGGCGAAGCCTGAAGCGCCGTCCATCAGCGGGGCGCGGACTAGCTGGCCCGCGGTGTCGTAGGCCCAGGCGTGATAGGGGCAGGTGAAGAGGCTGCGCCGCCCCTTCGCCTCGGCGACGACCGGCGCAGCGCGATGCAGGCAGACGCTCGACATCGCGCGGATTGCACCGTCAGCGCCATGCACGACCATCATGGGCTGGCCGAAGAGGTCGAAGGCGAGGTAGTCGCCCGGCGCTGCCAGCTGATCGACGCGCGCCACCGGCAACCAGCTGCGCCGCATGATGCGCTCCACCTCAAGGGCATAGACGCTCTCGTCGGTATAGGCGGCCGGCGGCAGCGTCCACGCCTGCTTCAGCGGCCGGCGGACGCGCTCAAGGGCCTCGGCGGAGAGATGGAGCCGTCCGTCTGTCATCGAGAGATCCTCAGGGCATTCGACGCAGTATGCCATGCCTGCGCCGTCCCGATAGTACGCCAAGCCCCTGATGACGCTGGGGAAACAGAGCTGCGTATTATGATCGATAATATCGCTCAGTGACTCCTAAAAAATCAATTTCCTTCTCATGCTGCAGCTGCGTAGGAACGCGCGCCAACCAGCAACCAACGCAGCGGAGTACGTCATGTCCCTCATCAATACCGAAGTGAAGCCGTTCAAGGCCCAGGCCTACAAGAACGGCAAGTTCCTCGCCGTCAGCGACGCCGACCTCAAAGGCAAGTGGTCGGTGGTATTCTTCTATCCGGCCGACTTCACCTTCGTCTGCCCGACCGAGCTGGAAGACCTCGCCGACAACTACGCCGAGTTCCAGAAGCTGGGCGTCGAGATCTACAGCGTCTCGACCGACACCCACTTCGCGCACAAGGCGTGGCACGACACCTCGGCGGCCATCAAGAAGATCCAGTACACGATGGTCGGCGACCCGACGCTGACCATCAGCCGCAACTTCGAGGTGCTGATCGAGGCCGACGGACTGGCCGACCGCGGCACCTTCGTGGTCGATCCCGCGGGCCGGATCCAGATCGTCGAGATCACCGCCGGCGGCATCGGCCGCGACGCCAAGGAGCTGCTCCGCAAGATCAAGGCGGCCCAGTACGTCGCCGCGCATCCGGGCGAGGTCTGCCCCGCAAAGTGGCAGGAAGGCGAGAAGACCCTCGCCCCGTCGCTGGACCTCGTCGGCAAGATCTGAGCCGGCGCTGCTGCGTTCCCTGCGCGGGTCCGGACGCATGTCCGGGCCCGGGCGGCGGCGCAGCCCCTTTCCCACCCTGCCTATCGCACAGGAGTTCGCCCATGTTGGACGCCAATCTGAAGACCCAGCTCAAGGCCTATCTTGAGATGATCTCCCAGCCGGTGGAGCTGGTCGCCTCGGCCGACGACGGCGCAGCCTCGCGCGAGATGATGGCGCTGCTCGAAGAGATCGCCGGGCTGAGCGACAGGATCACGCTGCGCCGCGCGGCCGACGTGCGCACGCCTTCGTTCGCGATCAACCGCGCCGGGACCGAGATCGGCGTCCGCTTTGCCGGACTGCCGATGGGGCACGAATTCAACTCGCTGGTGCTGGCCCTGCTGCAGGTCGGTGGCCATCCCTCGAAGACGGCGCAGGACCTCATCGCGCAGGTGCGGGGCCTCGACGGCGACTACAGCTTCGAGACCTATTTCTCGCTCTCATGCCAGAACTGCCCGGATGTGGTGCAGGCGCTGAACCTGATGAGCGTGCTCAATCCCCGCATCAGGCACGTGGCCATTGACGGCGCGCTGTTCCAGGACGAGGTCGAGCGCCGCAAGGTGATGGCGGTGCCGTCGGTGTTCCTGAACGGGGAACCCTTCGCACAAGGCCGCATGGGGCTTGAAGAGATCGTCGCAAGGCTCGACACGGGTGCCGCCGTGCGCGAGGCGGAAAAGATCGCCGCCAAGGCGCCCTATGACGTGCTGGTGGTGGGCGGCGGCCCGGCCGGCGCAGCGGCGGCGATCTATGCGGCGCGCAAGGGCATTCGCACCGGCGTCGCGGCCGAACGCTTCGGCGGGCAGGTGCTCGACACGATGGGCATCGAGAACTTCATCTCGGTCGCGCACACCGAAGGCCCGAAGCTGGCGGCGGCGATGGAAGCGCATGTCCGCGACTACGGCGTCGACATCATGAACATGCAGACGGCCGCCAAGCTGGTGCCCGCCCCTACGCCCGGCGGGCTCGCAGAGGTGCATCTGGCAAGCGGCGCGGTGCTGCGGTCGAAGACGGTGATCCTCACGACCGGCGCGCGCTGGCGCCAGATGGGGGTGCCCGGCGAGGCCGAGTACCGCAACAAGGGCGTCGCCTACTGCCCACATTGCGACGGACCGCTGTTCAAGGGCAAGCGCGTGGCGGTGATCGGCGGCGGGAATTCGGGCGTCGAGGCGGCGATCGACCTGGCGGGCATCGTCGCCCATGTGACGCTGATCGAGTTCGATGCCCAGCTGCGCGCCGACGCGGTGCTCCAGCGCAAGCTGGCGAGCCTGCCGAACGTGACCGTGATCGTCTCGGCCCAGACGACGGACGTAACGGGCGACGGCGAGAAGGTGACAGGCCTGTCCTACAGGGACCGTACGAGCGGCACGACGCGCACGGTCGCGCTGGAAGGCATCTTCGTGCAGATCGGCCTGGTGCCGAACACGGAATGGCTGAAGGGCGCGGTCGCGCTCAGCCCGCGCGGCGAGATCGAGGTCGACCAGCGCGGCGAGACGTCCGCCAAGGGCGTGTTCGCAGCGGGCGATGCGACGACCACGCCCTACAAGCAGATCGTCATTGCGATGGGCGAAGGCTCGAAGGCGGCGCTGTCGGCGTTCGACCATCTGATCCGCCTGGCCCCGGCCGGCGAGGAGGCCGAGGCGGAGGCCGTCGCGGCCTAGCCGCCGGAGTGAAGTCGAAACGAAGGCGCCGGCCGTTCGACCGGCCGGCGCTTCGATTCAGGCGGGGAGAATCAGGCTTAGGCCTTGCAGGCTTCCATGGCGGGGCCGGCCTTGGCCGAGCCTTCGCCCATCAGCTTCTCGAATTCTTCCTGCGTGATGCCGGCCGCGGCGAGCGCATCGGCGATGATCTTGTCCTTGGCGGCCTGGTCGGCGGCGGCCTCGGCGTCGCCCGAGGCGACCAGCACGGCCACGGCGCGCGGATCGACGTTGTCGACGATCGCCTTCACCTGGCACTCGCAGGTTTCCGGCTTCTCATCGCCCGCCTTGCACATGGCGAGCAGCTTGTCGCTGGTCTCGTCGGCGGCGGCGGCGCCGGCCAGCAGGAACAGCGGCAGCGCCGCGGACAGGGCGAACTTGGCAATCGTGGTGCGCATCTGGGGTAGTCCCTCGTATGGGTAAGGCCCGAGCGAACACCCGCTTCGCCCTCGTTTCTGCAAGGATGCCCCTCGGCGTCCTGCCCAGCCGAACAGCGCCATATCAGGGCCGGGCGGGGCCGTCGAGGGCCTGTTGCGTCAAGGCCGTTTCGCCAGTTCGTCGGCGATCCAGGCGTCGATCCGGGCCTCCAGCATGGCGAGCGGCATGGGGCCGGCCAGCAGCACGGCGTCGTGGTAGCGGCGGACGTCGAACGAGCCGCCCAGCGCCTCGGCCGCGCGGGCGCGCAGCTCCTTCAGCTTCATCTCGCCGATCTTGTAGGCGAGGGCCTGGCCGGGCCAGGAGATGTAGCGCTCCAGCTCGGTCTGGATGTTGTGCGGCGCGAGCGCGGAATTGTCGGTAAAGCAGGCGCGCGCCTGCTCGATATCCCAGCGCTTCCAGTGGATCCCGGTATCGGCGACCAGGCGGCAGGCGCGCCACATCTCGTAGGAGAGACGCCCGAAGCGCTCATAGGCGTCGCGGTAGATGCCCATCTCCTCGCCGAGATACTCGGCATAGAGGCCCCAGCCCTCGACATAGGCCGTCGCCCCGCCGTTGCGGCGGTAATAGGGGATGTCGCCGAGTTCCTGGGTCAGAGCGATCTGGAGGTGGTGGCCGGGCACCGCCTCGTGGACCGTCAGGGCGGGCAGTTCATAGAGCGGCCGCTGGTCGAGCTTGCCGGTGTTGACCATGTAGCCGCCGGCGATGCCGAGCTGCGGGGAACCGGGGAAATAGCGGCCGGTCGTATAGCCCTCCTCCTGATCCTCCGGCACCGGGCGGACGCCGTAGGTGAGGCGTGGCAGCGTGCCGAACAGGCCAGGCAGCCGGTCGTCGGCTCGCTTGGCGATTTCTGACGCTTTCTCAAGCAGTTGCAGGCGGCTGCTAGCGTAGAACCGGGGGTCCGTCCGAAGGAACTGGAGAAATTCGGCAAAGGTGCCGGCGAACCCGGTCTCGGCCATGACGCCGTCCATCAGGGCGCGGATGCGGGCGACCTCCGCCAAGCCGATGTCGTGGATCTCGTCCGGCGTGAGCGTCGTGGTGGTGTGATGACGGGCCTGGAACTCGTACCAGTCCTCGCCGCCGGGCATATCGACCGTCGCGAGACTGGACCGAGCCTTGGGGAGGTATTCGTCCTTCAGGAAGGCGGCGAATTGCTCCTGACGGGGGCGAATCTGCTCGCGGACGAGGCCGATCGCCTGGGCCTTCCACTCCGCGACGGTGGCAGGATCGAGGGTCGCCGGCGCGGTCGCGAAGGGCGCGAGCAGCACGTCGGTTTCGATCGGTGCGCCGGCCTGCGCCTCGGCGATCCGCAGGACGCGCTCGACCACGATCCCCGGCTGGGTCCAGCCGGTCTCGATGCCGCGCCGGAGGTTCTTGATGTTGTCGTCGTACCAGGCCGGCAGCGCCGCCAGCCGGGCGAGCCAGGCCTCGGCATCGGCCGCCGAGCGGATCACCGTCGAGCGCGCCAGATAGTCGCCCAGCGTGTGGAAACCCGAGTCGTTCTGGAACGCGATGCGCCCTTCATCGAAGGACAGTGCAGCCAGGCGGTCGGCGATGTCGTAGGCGAGATAGTCGCGGTCGAAGACGTCGGCGCCGTCGAGACGGTTGGCCGGCAAGGCATCGATCCTCCGGGCGAAGTCCTCGAGGGCCGTCTTCCGCCGCGCGTCGGCTTCGGCGCTGGCGTCGGGCAGCCGGGCAAGCGCTTCGGCATCGTCCTCCGCCCCCGCCGTGATCGGGTCTTCGCGCCGCAGAAAGGCCTCGTACTCGGCTTCGAGCGCCGCGAATCGTTCGGCTTCTGCCGGACCGGCGGCGGCCGGCAGAACCG
The DNA here is from genome assembly GCA_016792565.1 of Alphaproteobacteria bacterium. Classification (GTDB taxonomy): domain Bacteria; phylum Pseudomonadota; class Alphaproteobacteria; order Micropepsales; family Micropepsaceae; genus JADZAI01. Next base: position 9,673 of record JAEUMK010000033.1, on the reverse strand, counting down.
CGGCGGCCGCAAGGAGCATCCCGATGACAAACCGGCGCATGGTTCCTCCTCGCCGACGGTCGAGTCGGCCATCTACAGGCGGCCGGCATGCTGGCCGGGATCGAGGGCCGTGTCACGACCGGCCCGATCACGAGGCCGCCAGCCGCCGCATGGCCATGGCGACGGACGTGCTGCGCCCCTATCTTGGACAAGCAAAGGACGAAGGGCGGACCCGACCTTGGACAAACCCCACGGCACTCTCAATCCCGGCTGGCGGCTCGAGGAGCGCTTTCGCCGCCTGCCGCGCCACTTCTATACGACGCAGGAAGCCGAACGGCCCGGCGAAGACCCGATCCTGGTCCATGGGAGTGCGGCGGCCGCGGCGCTGATCGACCTGACGCCGGAGGCATTCGGCCATCCCGACTTCGCGGCGGCGTTCTCGGGCCATGCCCCGCTGGCCGGGGTCGCGCCTTACGCCACGGTCTATGCCGGGCACCAGTTCGGCGTGTTCGTGCCGCAGCTCGGCGACGGGCGGGCGCTGACCGTGGCGGAGATTGTGAACAGTCGGGGCGAGGCCTGGGACATTCAGCTGAAAGGCGCCGGGCGGACGCCCTACTCCCGCTTCGCCGACGGGCGGGCGGTATTACGGTCCAGCATCCGGGAGTACCTGTGCAGCGAGGCGATGGCGGCGCTCGGCATTCCCACCACGCGCGCCCTGTCGGTGGTGGCGACCCGCGAAGGGGTGGCGCGCGAAACGATGGAGCCCGGCGCGGTCGTGACGCGGCTGGCGCCCAGCTTCATCCGCTTCGGCCATTTCGAGTTCTTCCATCATCGCGGGCTCACCGAGGATGTGCGCCTGCTGGCCGATCATGTGATCGAAGGGCATTTCCCCCATCTCGCGGCCCTGCCCGACCGTCATGCGGCCTGGTTCGCCGAGATCGTCACGCGGACGGCGCACCTGATGGCCGCCTGGCAGGCGGCGGGCTTCGCCCACGGCGTGATGAACACCGACAATATGTCTATCCTCGGCCTGACGATCGACTACGGACCCTTCGGTTTCCTCGACGCCTATAATCCGGGCTTCATCTGCAACCACTCCGACGATGCCGGGCGCTACGCGTTCGAGCGGCAGCCGGCGATCGGCCTGTGGAATCTGCAGGTGCTGGCTGGGGCGCTCACCTCGCTCGTACCGGTCGAGACGCTGCGGGCTGCGCTGGAGACCTATGCCCCCGCGTTCCGGGCGCGGATGATCGCGCTGATGCAGGCAAAGCTCGGCCTTGAGGAGATCCACGACGGCGATGTCGGGCTGATCAACGCCCTGCTGCAGGCGATGTCGAAGGGCGCCGCCGACTATACGATGGTCTTCCGCGCGCTGGGCGATGCGGGCGGAGACGGCGAAGCGGCGGCATGGATCGACCTGTTCGGGGCCGCGGCCGACGAGGCGCGGGACTGGCTGGCGCTATATCGCCGGCGGGTCGGCGTTGGCGACGCGCCAGCCCGGCGTGTGCGCATGAACCGCGTCAATCCGCGCTATGTCCTTCGCAACTGGCTGGCCGAGACGGCGATCCGGGCGGTCGAGGACGAAGGCGACGTCGCGACGCTGGACCGGATCTTCCGCGTCGTCACGGCACCCTATGACGACCACCCGGGCGAGGAGGACTTCGCCGCGCCGCCGCCGCCGGCCCTGTGCGGCCTGGAAGTCTCCTGTTCGTCGTAGGGCCTAGGGCGCGCCGGTCCCGAGCGTCTGACGCACGTCGAAGAATCCGGCCCAGGGATCGCGCGGCTGCGCGGCAAGGCGCTCGCCCATCGTGGCGATCGTGAAGCCTCCCGGGTCGAGGCCGGGCGCGACCTCGGCCCAGGCAAGCGGTGCCGCGACCGTCGCCCCAGGCCGGGCGCGCGGCGAAAAGCTCGCCACCGCCGTCTGGGCGCGGCCGTTGCGGAGATAGTCGACGAAGACCCGGCCCCTGCGCTTCGCCCTGGACAGCGTTGCGACGTAGCGCTCGGGCGAGTCAGCCGCCATGGCCCGGGCCAGCGTCGCCGCGAAGGCCTTGGCCTCGGCCCAGCTCACGCCGGGATCGATGGGCACGACGACATGCAGCCCCTTGCCGCCCGTCGTGCGGGCGAAGGACGCAAGGCCAGCCTGCGCGAGGCGGTCGCGCACCTCCAGCGCCGCGGCAGTGACACGTTCGAACGCGACGCCCTCGCCGGGGTCGAGATCGAAGACCAGCCGGTCGGGCGCTTCGAGCCGAGCCAGAGTCGCTCCCCAGACGTGGATTTCGAGGGCTCCGGCCTGCGCCAGCGCGCGCAGGCCTTCGCGGTCCCGGATCGAGAGAAGTTCCTGGCCGCGGCTGGCCGTCCGGCGGACGACAGCCGGCATGCCCGCCCAGCCATGCTTCTGGAAGAAGCACGGCTGGGCGATCCCGCGCGGACAGCGAACGAGCGCCAGCGGGCGGTCCGCGACATGCGGCAGGAGGCGGTCGGCCAGCGCCTCGTAGTAGGCGGCCAGCGCGGCCTTGGTGATTCCCGCGCCGGGCCAATAGACCCGGCTGGGATGGGTGAGGCGAAGAACCATCGGCGCCTCCGCGGCGGCCCGCAGGCGTGGGGGCCCGGGCATTCTAGGCGATGTGGCCCGCCGGAGGCAGCCCGGCGCGCGCGAAAGCGTGAAGCCTGCGGGCGCGCTGCGGCGTGGACTCCGGCACCGGTATTGGGGATGGTTCGCCAAACCTTCTTGGGGATCGGGTCTCATCCATGTCGAAGTCTACTTTGCTGGCCGGCGTATCGGCCGTCGTACTCGTTGCCGCCGCCGCCGGTTTCGCCTTCCTTTCAGTGCCGCAAACGGCCGGAGCCGCCGACGCGCCCGCCGCCGCGGCCACGACCGTCGATGCATCGGCGCGGCGTACCGAAGGCAATCTGGTCATCGAGGGTATCCCCGAGATCCCGGCCGAGCTGAACGAGGCGCTGCTGAGCTACCAGAATGCGCGGGCGGCCGGCTTTTCCGGCTGGACGCCGTCCGGCGGCATGCTGATCGCGACACGGTTCGGCGAGACGGCGCAGGTCCACCGGGTCGACGCGCCCATGGGGATGCGGCGTCAGCTGACGTTCTACAGCGAGCCGGTGGGCGGCGGATCCTATCCCGATGTCCCGGTGGATGGCTTCCTGTTCGCCAAAGACACCGGCGGCGACGAGAACTACCAGCTCTACATCCACAAGGATGCGAGCGGCGAGGACGTCCGGATCAGCGCGCCAGGGACGCGCAACACCGACGCCACCTGGTCGCATGACGGCAAGCAGGTGGCCTGGGCGATTTCCAGCCAGGAGAACGCGGTCTACGAGATCTGGGTGGCAGACGTCGCCAACCCCGAGGGCCGCCGGAAGATCTTTTCCAAGGAAGGCGGCAGCTGGGGGCCGTCGGACTGGTCGCCCGACGGAACGAAGCTGCTTGTGCAGCAATATCTCTCGGCCTCGGAGGGCCACCTGTTCCTGCTCGATATCGCGTCGGGCGAGCTGACCGAGATCAACAAGCAGGACGGTCAGAAGATCGCCTATGGCGGCGCGGGGTTCACGCCGGACGGCCTGTCGATCGTCTATACCTCCGATGAAGGGCGGGAGTTCCAGACGCTCACCCGCTACACGATCGCCGATGGCACCAAGACGCCGCTTTCGGGCGACGTCGCGTGGGACGTTGAGACCTTCGACATCTCGCCGGACGGATCGCTGGTCGCGTTCGCGGCGAACGAGAACGGCGCGTCGCGACTGTTCGTGCGGCGCCTTGCCGACGGTAGCGAATCGCCGGCCCCCCAATTGCCGCCCGGCGAGATCGGCGGGATCGAATTCTCGCCCGACGGCACCAAGGTCGGCTTCGGGTTCGCTTCGGCCAAGTCGGCGGGCGACGCCTGGTCGTTCGACGTGGCGAGCGCGACGCTGACCCGCTGGACCGAGAGCGAACTGGGCGGCCTCAACCCGGAGAGCTTCGTCGATCCTGTGCTGTTCAGTTTTGCCAGCTTCGACGGCAAGGAGATTCCGGCCTTCATCTACAAGCCGAAGGGGGAAGGCCCCTTCCCCGTCGTGATCAACATCCATGGCGGGCCGGAAGCGCAGGAACGCCCTTCGTTTGCGCCGGTCTGGCAGTACTGGGTGAACGAGCTGGGGATCGCGGTGATCGTGCCCAACGTGCGCGGATCGTCCGGCTACGGAAAGTCCTATCTGGAACTCGACAACGGCTACAAGCGCAAGGACAGCGTGAAAGACATCGGCGCGTTGCTCGACTGGGTCGCCCAGCAGCCGGATCTCAACAAGGACAAGTTGATGGTCTATGGCGGCTCGTATGGCGGCTACATGGTCAACGCCGCCATGGTCGACTATTCGGACCGGCTGGCGGGCGGCGTCTCCATCGTCGGCATCTCGTCTTTCGTGACCTTCCTGGAGAATACGTCCGGCTATCGCCAGGACCTGCGACGGGTCGAGTACGGCGACGAGCGCGATCCCGAGATGCGCAAGTTCCAGGAAGAAATCGCGCCGCTGAACAGCGCCTCGAAGATCATGAAGCCGATGTTCATCATCCACGGCGCGAACGATCCGCGCGTGCCGGTCGGCGAGGCGGACCAGCTGTTCGCGGCGGTGAAGGCGAACGGGCAGAATCCGTGGTGGCTGGTCGCCACCGACGAGGGCCACGGCTTCCGCAAAAAGACGAACCGCGACTACATGAACGCCGCGGTGGCGCTGTTTTTCAAGGAGCGCCTGCTGGGCCAGGGCGCGGCGAACTGAGCGGTTCGGACCCCGCAAACAGAAGGGCCGCCCGTCGCCGGGCGGCCCTCTTTCGTTGGCTCGGTACGCCTTACTTGAAGGTGTAGCGGAAACCGACGCCGATCACCCAGGGGTCGATGTCCACGTCGGCGATCGCGATGGTCGCCGGGAGCACCGTCACCGTCACGTCGGTGTTCAGCCAGTACTTCTTCACGTCGATGTTGAACTTCCAGTTGTCGTTGATCGGAACGTCCACGCCGGCGACCAGAGCGAAGCCGAAGGTATCTTCGTAGTCGACGTCGATGCCGGCGGCTTCCTTACCCTGGCTGTAGAAGATCGTGTAGTTCACGCCTGCGCCGATATAGGGCTGAAAGCTGGCGTCCGGCGCGAAGTGGTACTGCAGCGTCAGGGTCGGCGGCAGCAGCCACACGCGACCGAGGTCGATGCCGGTGGGGACGTGCGTGACCTCGTGCGGCATGGTCGCCGCGATCAGTTCGACCGACCAGTTCGGGTTGAAGTAGTAGGTGATGTCGAGTTCGGGGACGTAGGAGTTGTTGATGTCCACGTCGCCGCCCAGCGTCGTGATCGTCGCGCTCTCTTCGGGGACGACGGCGATCAGGCGTCCGCCGATCTGCCAATAGCCTTCCGCCTGCGCCGTGGCGACGCCGGCCGCCATCAGGGCCGCGCCGATCATCAGATTCCGGATCATTTTGAGCTCCTCAGATTCGCATCGCTCACTTGCGATGGCGTGCCGGGAAACTAGTCACATCGGGATCGGGGACTTTGATCTATCGCAATCCGGCCACGGTCGTCGCCGACCTGCGCCATTTGCGCCACAGGTGGCGCTGCGACGCGTCCGATGGGTTCACCCCCCTATGACAACCGAAGTCATCGACAGCGCGGCGAAGACGTCGTCGTTGAAGAAGCGGACGGCTTCCCCTTCCCTGCGCACGGCCAAGGCATAGAGCAATGGCAGGAAGTGTTCGCCCGAGTTGATCGAGGCGATCGCCGGGGGGCCGAGGGCGGGGTAGTCGGAGAGGGTTTCGGCGTTTCCGGCCAGAATTAGGGACTTGGCCTGTTCGTTGAACGCGAGCGCCCACGGTTCCACGCCCGGCCGGCGGAAATCCACGCGCAGATTGTGCACGATATCGCCGCTGCCGGCGATCAGGACACCCTCGTCGCGCAGGGGCGTGAGGGCATGGCCGAGGGCCAGATGCTGACGCGGCGTCATGTTGCGGTCGAGGCTGAGTTGGACGACCGGCACGTCGGCCTGCGGGTACATCGGCAACAGGACGCTCCAGGCGCCGTGGTCGTAGCCGCGTTCGGGATCGAGGCGCAGCCGCGACTCGGGATAGCCGGCGGCGAGCAGCAGACCGGCCGTCCGCTCCGCCAGCCAGGGCGCGCCGGGGGCCGGATAGCGCACGTCGAAGAGCGCCTGCGGGAAGCCGAAGAAATCGTGGATGGTGCCGGGCGCCTCGCCCGAGGAGAGGTGCAGGCCATCGGTTTCCCAATGGGCGGAGACCATCAGGACGGCGCGCGGACGGGGGATCGCGGTGGCGAGCTCGGCCCAGCCGCGCCGCCAGCGATTGTCCTCGATGGCGTTCATCGGCGAGCCGTGCCCAAGGAAGACGGCCGGCATCGCCGCCGGGGCCGTCATGGCCCGCCCCCGCGCCCCGGGCGGCTCAGGCCGCGGCCTTGAAGCCGGCGCGCGTGATGGTTTCGGCGATGGCGGCGGGCGTGACGATGCCGTCGTCATAGACGACGGTCGCATTGGCGGCCGCCAGGTCGGCTTTCACCGAGGCGACGCCGGGGAGATGCCCGACCGCCTTTTCGACCGCCTTGACGCAGCCGCCGCAGTCCATGCCGGCGACGGGGATGACGATTTCGGCCATGTGACGGCTCCCTTGGTTCGGTTCAGGCTGTTGTGGCGATCCGCGCGCGGGCGTCAAGGCCCGGTCGCACGCGTTCGTCTGTTCCCGCCCTGCCCCGGATTTGTCAAACTCTCAGCTTACCCACGCGCCCGAAGCGGCGACGCACCGGACGGATATGGGCGAGCGACCAGACGATTTCAAACAGGGCCGCGGACGCGACCGCGCGGCGGTGGCGGCCTCCGTGGCCCTGCATGCCCTGCTGGCGGTCCTGTTGCTGCCCTGGTGGACCGAACCGCCGCTGCCGCTGTCAGAGGCCGGGGGCAGCGGCTGGGCGTCCGAGATCGACCTCGCCGCCGCGCGGGCGGCGCGCGATGGCGCGCAGGGCGACGGCGACGAGGCTGACCCCGCCCGGCACCGACTGCGCGGGGAACGGCCCGAGCGGCTTGAGGTGCAGATGGTCTTCCTGCCCAAGGCGGCGCCGAAGCTGCCCGCGCCCGAACTGGCGCTGAAGCTCGCGCCCGTGCCGCCGCCGGTCGAGAGCGACATGCTGCCGCCGCGCGAGAAGCCGCGCGAGCCGGTGGAGCGCGTCGAAGACAAGGCCGAGCGGCGGACCGAGACGGCGGAGGCTTCGGAAGCGGCGGCGAGCGAAGCCGGCGCGGCGCGGACCGCCGATGAGGCGAGCCGCGGCGGAAAGGGGGCGCGCGACGAGGCGTCCGGCTCGCCGGCCGGGACGGCGGCCGCCGGCGCGGGAGCGGGCCATTCCGACCGGCAGCGGCCCCAGGGCGACTACCTGACGGGCGCACGGATCGCGTCACTGCTGCAGGGCTGGACCCTGGTCGGGACCGAAGGCGGGTACGACGGCTCGACCGGCGCGGCGACCGATACGCGCTTCTCGTTCCGCTGGGAGGCCTATTACGGGCCGGACGGCGAGGTGGAGGTGCGGTTCGAAGCCTATGGCGCGCTGGTGCCGCATGGCGAGATCGCCGTGCGCCGCTATGCCGACAGCGGACGCTGGACCATCCAGGGCGATCTGCTGTGCCAGCAGATCGACGACGTCGGCTATGGCATGCCGGTGTGCTTCGAGGTCCACCACAAGGACGGCAACAAGGTCGCGATGTACTACGCCGAGTGCGGCGGCCTGACGCGCTGCTATCGAGGCCGCCTGGGGCCGGAGGGCGTGGTGGTACCGGGGCGCCAGTTCTCGATGTAGGGGCGGTGTATCCTTCGAGACGGCCGCGTGTCGCGGCCTCCTCAGGATGAGGAGGGTTTGAGAGTTGGCCGTGGTGAGGCGGTGTGTCCTTCGGGACGCGGCCTCTGGCCGCTCCTCAGGATGAGGAAGGCCGGTGGTTTCTCAGGGCTGGATGGCCGGGTCAGGCCCGGCCATGGCGACGGTCCGGGCGCGATGGCCTAACCGCCGGTTTCCTCGTCGGGGCGTTCCTCGTAGCGTTCGAAGATGAACTCCAGCGCGGTCAGGTTCATGCCGTGTTTGGTGTAGTTGTAGGGCGTGAGGTTGACCGCCTTGATGATGCGGCGGGCGATCTCGACGCCCTCGCCGTCCGCCCTGGGCACCAGATCGAAATCGAGAATGTCGATGCAGGCGAGATCCTGCTCGAAGGTCTGCACCGCCGCGAGGCCGTTGCCGGTCATCCAGCCGAGCACCACGCGGTTGATGCCTTCATGCGCGGTGACGACGGCCGTATGCCAATCCGGGCGCGCCAGCAGGCGCAGGATGGCGCGTTCGGCGCGAGCGAGCGCGTCGGCGAAGAGTTCGCCGCCCTCGAACATGCGCGCGCCCGGCTGGGCCGCGGCGTCGAACTGGAAGGTCATCGCCGCCGCCAGTTCGCGGCGGCTGCGCAAGGCCTGCATCCGCCCGCCATGCAGCTCGACCAGATCGGGCTCGTGTTCGTGCGGCGGCACTTCGTGCTCGTTCCGCGCCAGGACGAGATCGAGCGTCTCGCGGGTGCGCGGATAGCCCGAGGAAATGGCGATGTCGAAGCGGACATGGGCGAGCGCCTGGCCCGAGGCCGTCGCCTGCTCGCGGCCGAGCCGGGTGAGCGGCACCGACTTGGTGTCGCCCGTCTCGGCCACGCGCGGGTGGAGATAGTCCACATGGCCGTGGCGCATCAGGTAGATGCGCCGCCGGCCGGTCGTCCCGGGAAGTGCGTTCATGGGGACGTCAGATAGCGCCCGATTGTTTCAGGGCCGCGACGGCGTCGGCCGAAAAGCCCCAGTCGGCAAGCGCCGAATCGTTGTCGGCGCCGATCTGCGGCGCAGGGCCGTGGACCTTCGAGGCGGTGCGGCTGAAGCGCGGCGCGGGAGCCGGCTGGACGACGCCGTCGATGGTGAGGAAGGTCTCGCGGGCGACGTTGTGCGGGTGCTTCGGGGCCTCGTCGAGGGAAAGCACCGGGGCGTAGCAGACGTCGGTGCCGAGCATCAGCGCGTCCCATTCGTCGCGGGTCTTCGTCCTGATGGCGGCGGCGACCTTCGCCTTGAGCGCCGGCCACTTGGACTTGTCGTGCTGGGCGTCGAAATCGGCGTCGGTCAGGGCGGCCTTCTCGCGCAGCAGGGCGTAGAACTGCGGCTCGATCGAACCGAGGGAGACATACTTGCCGTCCTTCGTCTCGTAGGTGTCGTAGAAGTGCGCGCCGCCGTCGAGCATGTTGTCGTAGCGCTTGTCGCTCCACATGCCCGAGGCACGGAAGCCGTAGAACATGGTCATCAGCGAGGCGGCGCCGTCGGACATGGCGACGTCGATCACCTGGCCCTTGCCGGAGCGGCCGGACTCCACCAGCGCGGCGCAGACGCCCATCGCCAGATAGAGCGCGCCGCCGCCGAAATCGCCCACGAGATTGAGCGGGATCGGCGGCTTCTGGTCGGCGCGACCCATCGAGCCGACCGCGCCGGTGATGGCGATGTAGTTGAGGTCGTGGCCGGCGGCATGGGCGAGCGGGCCGGTCTGGCCCCAGCCGGTCATGCGGCCGTAGACGAGCTTCGGATTGCGCTTCAGGACCACATCCGGCCCGAGGCCGAGGCGCTCCATCACGCCGGGACGGAAGCCCTCGATCAGCGCGTCGGCGCCG
>JAEUMK010000026.1 GCA_016792565.1 Alphaproteobacteria bacterium | reverse complement strand
CGCGCCGATGCCGCCGCACTTGGCGTGGCCGAGAATGGCGATGGTGGGAACTTCCAGCGATTTGACCGCAAATTCCAGCGCCGCGCTGGTGCCGTGATGGTCGCCATCGGGTGCGTAGGGCGGAACCACGTTCGCGACGTTGCGGACCATGAAAACGTCGCCCGGCGGGGTATCGAAGTTGATCGCCGGATCGACGCGGGCGTCGGAGCAGCCGATGATCATCTTGGTTGGCTTCTGGCCCTTCTCGGCCAGGTCACGATACAGTTCGCGGTTCGACTGATAGGTGCCTGAGCGGAAGCGGCGATAGCCGGCGAGAAGTTTGTCCATCCTATCCCTCCGTCATGCAATGCGCCGTCATTTGCGGCAGGCGCGTCCGGATCGCAAGGCTTGATTGCCCGCAAAGAGAAAGGCCCGGGATTTCTCCCGGGCCTTCCAGACTGTCTGCCTGAGCAGATGGATTACATGTCCATCCCGCCCATGCCGCCCATGCCGCCCATGCCGCCGGGCATGCCGCCGGCGCCCTTGGGCTCCGGCTTGTCGGCGATCATGGCTTCGGTGGTGATCAGCAGGGCCGCGACCGAGGACGCGTCCTGCAGGGCGACGCGCACGACCTTGGTCGGATCGACGATGCCGCGCTCCACGAGGTCGACATACTCTTCCTTCTGGGCGTCGAAGCCGAAATTGGTCGACTTCGAATCGCGCAGCTTGCCGGCCACGACCGAGCCTTCGACGCCGGCGTTCTCGGCGATCTGGCGCAGCGGGGCTTCCAGCGCGCGGCGCACGATGGCGACGCCCTGCTTCTGGTCCTCGTTCTCCGGCTCAAGCTTGGCGAGCGCACGGATGGCGTAGAACAGCGCCGTGCCGCCGCCGGGGACGATGCCTTCCTCGACCGCCGCCTTGGTGGCGTTCAGCGCGTCGTCCACGCGGTCCTTGCGCTCCTTGACCTCGACTTCGGTCGCGCCGCCGACGCGGATGACGGCGACGCCGCCCGCCAGCTTCGCCAGACGCTCCTGCAGCTTCTCGCGGTCGTAGTCCGAGGAGGTCTCCTCGATCTGCGCCTTGATCTGCGCGACGCGGGCCTGGATCTCGGTCTTCTTGCCGGCGCCGTCGACGATCGTGGTGTCGTCCTTCGTGATGCGGACCTTCTTGGCCTGGCCGAGCATCGGCAGCTTGACGTTCTCAAGCTTGATGCCGAGGTCTTCGGAGATGACCTGGCCGGCGGTGACGACCGCGATGTCTTCCAGCATCGCCTTGCGGCGGTCGCCGAAGCCCGGGGCCTTCACGGCGGCGATCTTGAGGCCGCCGCGCAGCTTGTTGACGACGAGGGTCGCCAGCGCTTCGCCTTCGATCTCTTCCGCGATGATCAGCAGCGGACGGCCGGTCTGCACGATCGACTCAAGGATCGGCAGCATCGGCTGCAGCGACGACAGCTTCTTCTCGTGGATGAGGATGTAGGGCTCGTCGAGCTCGGCCACCATCTTCTCGGCGTTGGTGATGAAGTACGGCGAGATGTAGCCGCGGTCGAACTGCATGCCCTCGACGACTTCCAGCTCGGTCTCGGCGGTCTTGGCTTCTTCGACGGTGATCACGCCTTCGTTGCCGACCTTGGCCATCGCTTCGGCGATCATCTTGCCGATCGAGGCTTCGCCGTTGGCCGAGATCGTGCCGACCTGGGCGATCTCGTCGTTCGACTTGACCTTCTTGGAGCGCTTCTTGAGGTCGGCGACGACGGCGTCGACCGCCAGCTCGATGCCGCGCTTCAGATCCATCGGGTTGCGGCCCGACGACACGGCCTTGTGGCCTTCCTGGACGATCGCCTGGGCGAGCACTGTGGCGGTCGTGGTGCCGTCGCCGGCCAGGTCGTTGGTCTTCGAGGCCACTTCGCGCACCATCTGGGCGCCCATGTTCTCGAACTTGTCCGAGAGTTCGACTTCCTTGGCGACCGTCACGCCGTCCTTGGTGATGCGCGGGGCGCCGAACGACTTCTCGATCACGACATTGCGGCCCTTGGGGCCGAGCGTCACCTTCACCGCGTTGGCGAGGATGTTGACGCCGTTGAGCATCTTCTCGCGCGCATCGGCCGAGAAGCGGACTTCCTTAGCTGCCATTTCAGTTTTCCTGTGTGTTCGCTGCAAATAACGACGAAGCGGCCGATCCCGTCAGGGAATCAGGCCGCCTTCTTCGCCTTCGCGGTGGTTTCGATGACGCCCATGATGTCGGACTCCTTCATGATCAGGAGGTCCTGGCCGTCGACCTTCACTTCCGTGCCCGACCACTTGCCGAACAGGACGCGGTCGCCCGCCTTGACGTCGAGCGCGACGCGCTCGCCCTTGTCGTTCATCGCGCCGGGGCCGACGGCGACGACTTCGCCTTCCTGCGGCTTCTCCTGGGCGGTGTCGGGAATGATGATCCCGCCGGCGGTCTTGGCTTCTTCCTGGATGCGCTTGACCACCACGCGGTCGTGGAGCGGACGGAAACCCATGCTCTCTCTCCTGAGTTCAGGTGAATTCGGTTATGAGCCGCACTGGCACTCACCCGGGGGGAGTGCTAGCAGGCGCCGGGCATGTAGGTCCGGGGGACGGCCCTGTCAAGGGCAGGGCGGCCTTTTCGAGCCGCGCCCGTCCGCGGGCACCGCAGCAAATTCCGATTCCGCGCCAAGCGCTTAGCGGCCGCGGTCCTAAAGGCGGGCGGGGCGGATGGCAAGGCCCGCCGGCGGTTCGGGCGGCGGGGGCCTCAGCCCGCCATCTGGCGCTCGACCTCCTTCAGGTCGAAATAGTCGCGCCAGGCCGAGATCTTGCCGTCCTTGAATTCGAAGACCCCCATCACTTCGAAGCGCAGCGTCTTGCCGCCCGGCTGGTGGAAGGTATCGACCCGCTCGTTCAGAACCGTGCCGTCGGCGTTCTCGGCGCTGTGCAGCACCTCGAACGTGACCTTTTCGGCCGATTGTAGGAAGGGCGCGATGAAGGCGCGGATCTCGGCGTGGCCGGTCAGTCTGGGCATCGGGATGTTGTGATAGACCGCGCCCTCGGCGAAGAAGTCCATGATGCGGTCGGTGTCGCGTGCCTCCCAGGCGGCGATGAAGGCGGCGACGGTGGCGGTGTTCGACATGGCAGGGCTCCCGGAATGGCGGGGCGACCCTAGCCGTGGTTGGGGCCTGGCGCCACCGCGGGGGCGAGCGCCTCAGGCCCCCTCGAAAGCCGCGAGGACGTCGCCGACCGCCGCTCCCAGCGTGTCGAGCCGGTAGCCGCCCTCCATGGTGAAGAGGGTCGGCAGGTCGAGCCTGGCGAGCATGGCGCCGAGCCGGGTGAAGTCGGAGCCTTCCAGGCGGAAGCCGCCGGCCGGATCGCCGGCATAGGTATCGACGCCGAGCGGCACCACCAGCATGTCGGGTGCGAAGGCGCGCACCCGCTCGATCGCGACGGCGAGCGCCTCGCCATAGACGGGCCAGAGCGTGCCGCCGGGCAGCGGCAGGTTGAAATTGAAGCCTTCACCCGCGCCAGCGCCGGTCTCGTCCGCAAAGCCGCTGAAATGGGGGTAGAAGGCGGCCGGATCGCCGTGGATCGAGACGGTCAGCACGTCGGCGCGGCCGTAGAAGATCGCCTGCGTGCCGTTGCCGTGGTGCATGTCGACGTCGAGGATGGCGACGCGGTGACCCCGGTCGGCCATGCTCTGGGCGGCGATCGCGGCGTTGTTGAGGAAGCAATAGCCGCCATAGAGCTCGGCCGCCGCGTGGTGGCCCGGCGGGCGGCAGAGCGCGAAGGCGGAGCGTTCGCCGCGCAGCACGAACTGGGCCGCCGTCAGCGCCGCGTCGGCCGCCTGGCGCGCCGCCGTCCAGGTGCCCGCGACGATCGGCGTCGCGGTGTCGAAGCCGTAATAGCCGAGCTGCGCCTCGATGTCCTCGATGTGCTTGGGTGTCATGCCGCGCGCCGGCCAGGCCGAGGGGAAGGCCTCGCGCACGCCGTAGCCGTACTTGGCGACCCAGCGCGGCCAGGCCTGTTCCAGCATATGGACGAATTCGGCCGCATGGACCCGCAGGATCGGCTCCATGCCGAAATGCAGCGGCTCGACGACCGGGCCCAGGCCGCGGCCCCTGACCGCGTTCAGCACGAGTTCGGCCCGCGCCGGGACGTCCTTGGCCGGGATGAGCTGCCCGCCCTCGAATTCATGCGCATGGGCATGGGCGAGGTGCAGCGGACTGTAGACCGTCTTCATCGCCGCTCATCTGTGCACGGAAGGCCCGCCGCGGCGAGTCGGAAATGCTGCCGGCGCGACGCCTATTCCGTGGCGGCCATTGCGTTGTCGAAATAGCTCTGCGCGATCTCGTAGCAGAAGGTCAGCTTGCGTTCGTCGGGGCTCCAGTAGGCGTTGACCTCGCCGCAGGATTCGACGCCGATCGTGATGTCGTTGGGCAGGCGCACCATCGCCGTCACCTCGTCGGCGACCACTTCGACCATGCCCGACGCCTTGATGAAGCCGGCGATCGTCTCAAGTCCGGCCGGCGGATCGGCATAGACGATCTCGACCTTCGACTTCTGGGCCTCGCCTTCAGCCAGGTAGTGCGGTTCGAGCAGCTTGTCCCAGGCGTTGACCGCATCCTCGTAGTCGACCGAACAGGACTCCTGGCGCTCCGGCGGCATGCCGGCATTGTCGGCGGCGTCCTTGTAGCCTTCGGGGTCGGCGCCCACGAGGATGCAGATGACGTTGTAGGCCCGCGCCTGGTCGGGCGAGTGCTCGTCCCACGGCGTCGGCTCGTCGCCGCTCTCCTCGGAAAACTGGCCGGCCGCGAAATAGTCGTCGGCGACCGCCAGGATCATGGCGTCGAGCACCGGGTCGGTCTCCTTGGCCACCATGATCACGTTGGCGAAGGTGTCGACCGCGTCCTCCTCCTTGCCGAGGATCGGGATCTCCAGTTCGGACTTCAGCGCGTGGCCGAACTCGTGGAACATCGTGTTGGCGATGTTTCCCAGGATATAGAGCGCAACCGCGTCGGCCGCTTCCGCCTGGCCGCCATCGGCGCCCTCCTGCAGATAGGCGCGGGCGTTCTCGAACGCCGTCCGGTAGGGCGTCGCCGTGTCGGCCTCCTGGGCGAGGGCCGGAGCGCCAAGCGCCAGGACCCCCAGAACCGCGCCGATCGTCCTGTTCATGATCGAATCCCCGATGCGTCCCCCGGACGCGGCATGGACATCACCACGGCCGCCGCCGCCTCGCAAATGCGGCGCGTTGACCGGGCGGTTTGCCGTGCGGCCCCGGCCGCGCTAGGCAGGGACATGCGTATCGGCGTGCTGACCGGCGGCGGCGACGTGCCCGGCCTCAATGTCGCGATCAAGACCGTGGTCCGCGAGGCGGCGCGGCGCGGCTGGTCCGTGCTTGGCCTCAGGCGCGGCTGGGAGGCGCTGGTGCGCTTCGACGCCGCCGATCCGGCGAGCGCCGCCTGGCTGACCACGCTGACCCCCGAACGGGTGCGCACCATCGATCGCACCGGCGGCACGATCCTGCACACTTCGCGCCTCGACCCGCATATGCTGCCGGTCGCCGACCTGCCGCCGCATCTGGCGGCGAAGGCGCCGCCGGGCGCCGCGACCTTCGACACGACGCCGCATGTGCTGGAGGCGATTGCCGCGCTGGGCCTGGACGCCCTCATCGTCATCGGCGGCGACGGCACGCTGCGCTACGGCGCGCGCCTGGCGGCCGAGGGCGTGCCCGTCGTCACGCTTCCCAAGACGATGGACAACGACGTCTTCGGCACCGACATGTGCATCGGCTTCTCCACCGCCGTCACCCGCTCGGTCGAGGCGATCACCGCCCTGCGCACGACGGCCAGCAGCCACGAGCGCGTGCTGGTGGTCGAATTGTTCGGCCGCCGCTCGGGCGAGACGGCGCTGCTCGCCGGTCTCCTCGCCGACGCCGATCGCACGCTGATCGCCGAGGTCGCGGTCGATCCGGCCCGCCTCGCGGCGCTGGTCGCCGCCGACCATGCCGCCAATCCCTCGCGCTACGCTGTCGTCGTCGTCTCGGAAGGCGCGAAGCTGGTAGGAGGCGCCGAGATCGAGTACGGCGAGCCGGATCCTTACGGCCGCCGCAAGCTCGGCGGCATCGGCGAGGTCCTGAGCGACGAGATCAAGGCCCGTACCGGCCTCGACACCATCGTCCAGCGGCTCGCCTACATGATGCGCTCCGGGCCGCCCGATTCGTTCGACCGGATGCTCGCCACCGCCTATGCAACCTTCGCCATGGAGCTGGTCGAAGCCCGCGACTTCGGAAAGTTCTGCGCGGTGCAGGGCGGGCGTTATGTCGCGCTGCCCGCCGCGACGCCGGGGGCCGGAGCGCGCACGGTCGATGCCGCCGCGCTCTACGATGCCGAGGCCTGCCGGCCGCGCCTCAGAGGCATCGCCGGTCGTCCGGCCTTCTTCTCGTAAGGACCGCCATGAGTTTTCGCGCCACGCCTGCCCTTGCGCTCAACCAAAGGCTGATCGGCCTGCCCGGCGGGCGCGCGTCGCTCGCGACCCCCGCCCTCGTCGTCGAACTGGACGCGCTGAAGCGCAACATCGCGGCGATGGCCTTGCTCTGCGCCGAAGCGGGCATTGCGCTGCGTCCGCACGCCAAGACCCACAAATGTGCGACGCTGGCGAAGCTGCAGATCGCCGCCGGGGCGGTGGGCGTGTGCTGCGCCAAGCTGGGCGAGGCGGAGGCTCTGGCGGAGGCGGGCATCGGCGAGATCCTCATCACCGCGCCCGTCGTCGCGCCGCAGGCGCTGGCCCGGCTCGCGGCGCTGAACGCGGCGATCGGTGGCTTGATGGTGGTGGTCGACAATCCGGCGCTGGTGGCGAGGCTCTCCGAAGCCGCGCGGGCCAGTGGACGGCCGCTCAAGGTGCTGGTCGACCTCGATCCGGGCCTGCACCGCACCGGCATCCGGCCGGGCGAGGACGCCTATGCGCTCGCCGCGCGCGTCGCCGCCGATCCGCATCTCGCCTTCGAGGGCGTGCAGTCCTATGCCGGGCAGATCATGCACATTGGCGATGCCGCCGAGCGGGCGGCGAAGGCGGAGGCGGTGACGCGGCTCGTCGCCGGGGCGCGCGACGAGCTGACCCGGCGCAACCTGCCGCCGCGCATCGTGACCGGCGGCGGCACCGGCACGGTGGCGATCGACCCCGGGGGCGGCGTCTTCACCGAACTCCAGGCCGGCTCCTATGTCTTCATGGACCGGGAGTACAACGAAGTCTGGGAGAAGGGGGGCGAGCGCGCGCCGTTCGAAACCTCGCTCTTCGTCCAGACGACGGTGATCTCGGCCGCCCTGCCGCAGCTGGCGACGACCGATGCGGGCCTGAAATCCTTCGCCTGCGATGCCGGCCCGCCCAGGCTGGCGCGCGGCGCGGGGCCGAGTGCCTCGTATTTCTTCTTCGGCGACGAACAGGGCGGCGTCCTGTGCGAGAAGCCGGAGGACCGCCCGCAGGTCGGCGATGTGCTGTCCTGCGTCGTGCCGCACTGCGACCCGACGGTGAATCTCTACGACGCCCTGCATGTGGTGGAGGGCGACACGCTGGTCGCGATCTGGCCGATCGAGGCGCGCGGCCGGGGGTTCTAGCCTTCAGCTGATCGTCGAGCCGCCGTCGATGACGATGCCCTGGCCGGTCGTGAAGGCGCCGGCCTTCGAGGCCAGGAACACCGCCATGCCGGCGATCTCGTCCGGCTCGCCGATGCGGCGCAGCGGCGCACCGGAAGTCGAGGCCTTCAGGATCTCGGGGCTCTCCCACAGATAGCGCGCGAAATCGGTCTTGATGAGGCCGGGCGCGATGGCGTTGGCGCGCACGTTGTGCGGCCCGTACTCGACCGCGATGTTGCGCGCCACCTGGAAGTCGGCGGCCTTCGAGATGCCGTAGGCCCCCAGGATGTTCGAGCCCTTGAGGCCGCCGATCGAGGAGACGATGACGATCGCGCCGTCCTTGCGCGCCTTCATCTCGGGGATGACCATGTTGCACAGCCAGACGTTCGAACGGACGTTGGTCGCCATGATCTTGTCGAAGGCCTCGTCCGGACAGTCGGCCATCGAGCCGGCGAACGGGTTGATCGCTGCGTTGCAGACCAGCACGTCGATCTTGCCGAGCGCCGCGCGCGTCTTGTCGACGAGCTGCTGAAGCTGCTCCTTGTAGCCGATGTTGCAGGGGATGCCGATCGCCGCGCCGGGGAAATCGGCGTTGATCTCGGCGGTCACGGCCTCGACCGCATCGGCCTTGCGGCTGGAGACCACGACCTTGGCGCCGTGCTGCGCCATGCGATAGGCGATGGCCTTGCCGATGCCCTTGGTCGAGCCGGTGATGAGCGCGACCTTGCCGGTCAGATCGAACAGGTTCTCGGGCATCGGCGTCTCCCCACGCGGTGTTTGTGATGGCCTCAAGGGCGGCCGGGACACTGCCGCCCCGCCGATGCCTTGTCAAAATGACGCGGGGGGAAGGGCG
>JAEUMK010000059.1 GCA_016792565.1 Alphaproteobacteria bacterium | reverse complement strand
TGCAGGCTCGACGCTTGCCGAACTCGACCCCGAGGCGCTGTTCGACCTGCTGGGCGAACTGCGCATCCACGATCCGCAGTCGGCGTTGCTGCTGGAGGCCTATCTGAAACGCGCGCACCCCGATCTCGATGGAGATGCGCCGGGGAGGCAGGGGGCAGCGGAAACCTCGCGCGGGCAAATGAGCCGCGAAGAAGCTCTGGAGGTTCTGGGCCTCGACGAAGGCGCCGGCGCCGAGGAGATCCGCGAGGCGCATCGCCGCCTGATGCAGCAGGTCCATCCGGACAAGGGCGGCTCGGACTATCTGGCGGCGCAGATCAACCGGGCGCGCGACGTGCTGCTGAAGGGCTAGGGCGCGGTCAGTTCGCCGACGCCGTCGAAGTGGAGAAGGTCACGCATTTCAGGCCCTCGGCCTTCAGCGCCTTGCAGGCCTTCTGGGCCTCGGCGTTGGAGAACGAGACGAAGCGCGCACGGTAGAACGTGCGACCGGCGTCGTTGGTGACCTGCATGACGGTCTCATCGGAGCCCTTCAGCGCCTTGGCGGCCAGCTTGCGGGCGCGCGCGAGTTCGCCCTGCGCGGCGCCGCGGCTGTCGAAAGCGCCGATCTGGATGCCCCAGTCCCCGGCGCGCGCGGCCTTGGGCTGCGGTTCGTCCTCGTAGCCGGTGGCGATCAGGGTGGCGATCTCGTCGGCGTTCTTGTCGACCAGGGTCGAGAGCGGCAGGACGCGCTCCTCGGCACCCTTGGTGCGGCGGAGGGGCGCCTCGTCGGAGGCATCGCCCTCGCCGGTTTCGATCGCCGCGAGGCGGGTGTCGTCCCTGGCCGCCAACCGGGCGGGCTTCGCTGCCGGAACCGGCGCGTTGTAGGCGACGGTCTCGAGGCGCGCTTCGCGGCGGGCAGGCCGGGGCGCGGGTTCGGGGTCGTCGGGAATCGGCGCCATGGCGACGACGCGCGGCGTTTCGACGACAGCGGCGGGCTTTTCGACCACCGCCACGGCGACGGGCGGCGGGGCGGGCGGCTCGTAGGCGGCGACGGAGGACGATCCGGCGCCCGCGCCATAGGTCGCGACCAGCGCCGGCCGGCGCTTGATCTGGGCGAACCAGGCCTCGAGCATGGTCTTCATTTCCTCGTCGCGCTCTTTCCAGGTATCGCCGCCGAGCACGACGCCGATCAGGCGCTTGCCGTCGCGTTCCGCCGAGGTGGTGAGATTGAATCCGGAGGCGCGGGTGTAGCCGGTCTTGATGCCGTTCGCGCCGGCGAGGCTGAGCAGCACGCGGTTATGCGTCCTGATCGTCTTGCCCTTCCAGGTGAAGGCGGTCGCCTTGAAGGCTTCGTAGTAGCCAGGGTGGTTACGCATCAGCGCGCGCGACAGCACGGCCATGTCGCGCGCGGTCGTGCGCTGCTGATCGTTGGGCAGGCCCGACGCGTTGCGGAAGGTGCTGCGCTTCATCCCGAGGTCGCGGGCGCGCTGGGTCATCATCTGGGCGAATTTCGCCTCGGTGCCGCCGATGTGCTCGGCGACGACTACGGCCACGTCGTTGGCCGACACGATGGCGAGGGCGTAGATCGCCTGCTCGACGGTGATCGTGTCGCCCTTCTTGAGGCCGAGCTTGGTCGGCTTCTGCGCGGCGGCGTTGGCGGAGGCCGTCATCTCGTCAGTCATCGACAGGCGCCCGGCCTTCAGGAGGTCGAACACCATGTAGAGCGTCATCATCTTGGTCAGCGAGGCCGGCGAGCGCGATGCATCGGCGCTGCGCGCATAGAGGACGCGGCCCGTCTCGGCGTCCATGACCAGGGCGGCGTCGTTGCCGGTGCCGGCATGCGCGGCCGGAACGGCGAACGCCAGAAACGCCCCGAACAAGAGGGTGAACGCCGACCGGACGAAACTCGCGCGCGTTCGCGTCATGAGAGACCTGCTCTACCAAGGGTCAAACCGCATATCGCAGGCCGATTTCGGCGCTGCGAAACTCAAGTCCAGCCTACGGTCATCTCTATTGAAGCTTGGTAAACGACGCCTTCCGGCGAAGCGCCCCAAAACCCCATAAGTCCCCGACAGCCTTAGCCCTTCTCCCGCGCACGGAGGCTAGGTGAGGGGCGCCCGGAGCGTCAACCTTTTGTGTCGAGGATGGCTGTGCGTTGACAGCCGCTTCCCGCAAGGGCATATAGGCATTGCTGCAGTGCAGCATAATTGTTTCAGGTCTGAAACAACCGCGTGACCGCGCAGCTGAAGGAACATTGTCATGGCGAAAGCGAAAGCGATCGATACCGGCGCCGAGGCCATCGAGGCGGTGCTGGAGCAGGGTGCGGACAAGGTCCGCGAGACGTTCGAGAAGGCGACGATGAGCCTGGAGAAGTTCGCCAGTTTCCAGAAGGAAACGGTGGAGGCGATGGTCGCGGCGGCGGGAGTCGCGGGCAAGGGCGCGGAAAAAATCCAGTCCGAGCTCGGCGCTTACCTGAAGTCGGCCGGCGAAGGCTTCACCGAGGCCTCGAAGGCGATCTTCGGCGCCAAGTCGGTCCAGGCCGCCATGGAGGCCCAGTCGGCCTATGCCAAGACGGCGTTCGAGAAGTACGTCGCCGAGATGACCAAGCTGGGCGAGCTGATGGTCGGCACGACTCGGTCGGCCCTGGAGCCGCTGCAGAGCCGCTCGCAGGCGTTCATGGATCTGCTCAAGGCGGCCTGAAGGCCACCGTCAGCGCGATCGAGAAAAGGCCCGGTCATCCGGGCCTTTTGCTTTTGGATTGAGCCGCTTGCGGCGTTTCCCTCAGGAATCGATTCGGGCCGGCTCGCGGCCAGCTGCGCCCGTCGCCCGCAATGTGAGGCGGAGCGCTTTGATCCGCGCCGGAAATCCCTATCTAATGATGGTCAGCAACAGCATCGGTGCGGTTTCCAGCGATCATGAGTGATGGCGACGACAACAAGGGTACGGGCGGCGGCCGGGGCACGCCGACAGGCCTCATCGTCAAGCCCAAGCCCAAGACCCGCAAGCCGTCGCTCTACAAGGTGTTGCTGCTGAACGACGACTACACGCCCATGGAATTCGTCGTCCATGTGCTTGAGAGGTTCTTCGCCAAGAGCCGGGAAGAGGCCGTCAACATCATGCTGCACGTCCACCAGCGGGGCGTCGGCGTCTGTGGGGTCTTTACCTATGAGGTGGCGGAGACCAAGGTTACCCAGGTGATCGACTTCGCGCGGCAGCACCAGCATCCGCTGCAATGCACGATGGAGAAAGAGTAAGGAAGGCCAATCAGTGCCCACATTCTCACGCGCCCTTGAGGACTCCCTGCGCCGCGCGATTCGCATCGCGACAGAACGGACGCACGAATACGCGACGCTCGAGCATCTGCTGCTCGCGCTGACCGACGACAAGGACGCGAGCGCCGTGATGCGCGCCTGCAATGCCGACCTCGACCAGCTCAAGCGCTCGCTCGGCAACTACATCGACAACGAACTGAAGTCGCTGCGCTCGGCGGCCGGCGAAGACGCCAAGCCCACGACCGCCTTCCAGCGCGTCGTGCAGCGCGCGGTCATCCACGTCCAGTCGTCGGGCCGCGAGGAAGTGACCGGCGCGAACGTGCTGGTCGCCATCTTCGCCGAGCGCGAGAGCCACGCCGCCTATTTCCTTCAGGAACAGGGCATGACCCGGCTCGACGCGGTCAACTATATCAGCCACGGCATCGCCAAGCGGCCGGGCCTGTCGGAGCCGCGCACCGTGCGCGGCGCCGAGGAGGAGGAGGGCGAGGGTTCGTCCGGCGCCGCGCCGCAGGGCGACAAGGCGAACGCCAAGACCGGCCAGGAGGCGCTCGACGCCTATTGCGTCAACCTCAACAAGAAGGCGCAGGGCGGCAAGATCGATCCGCTGATCGGCCGCGACGCCGAGATCGAGCGGACGATCCAGATCCTCTGCCGCCGCCAGAAGAACAACCCGCTGTTCGTCGGCGACCCCGGTGTCGGCAAGACGGCGATCGCCGAAGGCCTCGCCCGCAAGATCGTCAACGGCGACGTGCCGGACGTGCTGAAGGACGCGACCATCTTCTCGCTCGACATGGGATCGCTGCTGGCCGGCACGCGCTATCGCGGCGACTTCGAGGAGCGGCTGAAATCGGTCGTCAAGGAGCTGGAGAACTACAAGGGCGCGATCCTGTTCATCGACGAGATCCACACGGTCATCGGCGCGGGCGCGACCAGCGGCGGGGCGATGGACGCCTCGAACCTCCTGAAGCCGGCGCTGCAGTCCGGCTCGCTGCGCTGCATGGGCTCGACCACCTACAAGGAGTACCGCCAGCACTTCGAGAAGGACCGCGCGCTGGTGCGCCGCTTCCAGAAGATCGACGTGAACGAGCCGACGGTTCCCGACACGATCAAGATCCTCAAGGGCCTGAAACCTTACTACGAGGAGTTCCACCGCGTGCGCTACACCGCCGACGCGGTGAAGGCGGCGGTCGAGCTGTCGTCGAAATACATCAACGACCGCAAGCTGCCCGACAAGGCGATCGACGTGATGGACGAGGTCGGCGCGGCGCAGATGCTGGTCGCCGAATCCAAGCGCAAGAAGGTCATCGGCGTGAAGGAGATCGAGGACGTGATCGCCAAGATGGCGCGCATTCCGTCCAAGACGGTCTCGAAATCCGACACCGAATCGCTGCGCGAGCTGGAAACCAACCTGAAGCGCGTGGTGTTCGGCCAGGACGAGGCGATCAAGGCGCTGGCGGCGGCGATCAAGCTGGCGCGGGCGGGCCTGCGCGAACCCGAGAAGCCGATCGGCTCGTATCTCTTCTCCGGCCCCACCGGGGTCGGCAAGACCGAGGTCGCCAAGCGGCTCGCCCAGGTCCTGGGCGTCGAGCTGCTGCGCTTCGACATGTCGGAATACATGGAGCGCCACGCCGTCAGCCGGCTGATCGGCGCGCCGCCGGGCTATGTCGGCTTCGACCAGGGCGGCCTGCTGACCGACGGCGTCGACCAGCACCCCCATGTCGTGCTGCTGCTCGACGAGATCGAGAAGGCGCACCCGGACATCTACAACATCCTGTTGCAGGTGATGGATCACGGGAAGCTGACCGACCACAACGGCAAGAAGATCGACTTCCGGAACGTCATACTGATCATGACGACGAACGCCGGCGCGTCCGACGCGGCGAAGGAGGCGATCGGCTTCGGCCGCGGCAAGCGCGAGGGCGAGGACGAGGAGGCGATCAAGCGCCTGTTCACGCCCGAGTTCCGCAACCGGCTGGATGCAACCATCTCGTTCGCGCCGCTGACGCCGGAGATCATCGCCCAGGTCGTCACCAAGTTCGTGCTCCAGCTCGAAGCCCAGCTGTCCGACCGCAACGTGACGTTCGAGCTGACCGAGCCGGCGATCGCCTGGCTCGCCAAGCACGGCTACGACGAGAACTACGGCGCGCGCCCGCTGGCCCGCGTCATCCAGGACAACATCAAGAAGCCGCTGGCCGAGGAACTGCTGTTCGGCAAGCTGATGAAGGGCGGCGTGGTGAAGGTGCTGCACGACGAGAAGACCGACAAGCTCGCCTTCGAGATCATCGAACTGAAAGAGCCGCCGCCGCGCGGCAAGAGCGAGTCGAAGGAACCGGAACTGGCCGAATAGGGCGGCGCCGGGGGAGACGGGGATGGCCGGGCACGACGAGGCGGTCGCCGCCGCGCAAGGCGTGCTCGACGCCTTCATGGCGGCGTTCAACGCCCGCGACGTCGAAGCGTTCGAGGCGACATTCAATTTTCCGAGCGTGCGGCTCGCCTCGAACACGCTGACACTGATCGAAAGGGGCTTTCACAGGCCGGAAATGTTCACCACCGGCGCGCTTGCGGAGTGGGACCATTCCGCGTGGGAGCGGCGGGCGGTGATCCATGCCGGCCCCGAAAAGGTGCACATCGACACGCGCTTCGCCCGCTACCGCAAGGACGGCAGCCTGATCGGCGCGTTCGACTCGATCTATGTGATCACGCGCGAAGACGGGCATTGGGGCATCAAGGCGCGGTCCTCGTTCGCGCCCTAAGTGTGGCCGTCCCAGCCGAAGACATCCTCGACGCCGACCTTGAAGAACCGGGCGATCCGGAAGGCGCTCTCAAGGCTCGGCGAGTAGCGGTCCTGCTCGATGGCGATGATGGTCTGGCGGGTGACGCCGATCGCCGCGCCGAGCGCCGCCTGAGTCACGCCGCCGTGCCGCTCGCGCAGTTCGCGCACGCGGTTGGTGATGCGAGGCTTGTTCGCCACGCTCAGGTGCCCCGCCGGTAGAACCAGATCTGGGCGGCGTATTCGGCAATCTGCGCCGCCATCATGACGACAAGCAGGCCCTGGAACAGCGCGTCGCCATTCACCGGGCTTCCGCGGTGCGGGCCCAGAATGTAGCTGCCGAGCAGCGAGACGACACCGACGGCAAGCACTACGCCGAAGACGCGGCCGGCGCGCGCGGCGATCAACCGGTCGCGCTCGTCCGCAGCGGCCTCCGCCTCCTGGGGGGAGATGAGGGCGATGATCGTCGCGCCGAAAACGGCGAGAATGGCGAGGCCGATGATGTAGGCGAGCACCAGACCCGATGACGGCGGCGCGATGTGTCCCAGCGCCAGCGACTCGCGCAGGACGTCGATGACGTAGTTGGCGCCGGCTATCGCCAGCGCCACGATCATCACCCAGGCTGATTTCTCGCGGAAAGGCATGTGCGGTCTCCATGTCAAAAATCTTCGACATAGATAGGTGGGCCTAAGCGCGATGTCAAATATATTCGACATTCCGATTCCGCCGGCGCGCTGGTTCGGGGCGCCGGCTAGCCCAGCGCCGCGCGTACGCGGGCGGCGTTGGCTTTCAGCACTTCGGGGTCTTCCATGCCGCGGGCGTGGAACTTGAGCTGCAGTCCCTCCCAGCGCGGGATGACATGGAAGTGCAGGTGGAAGACGGTCTGCCCGGCCTCGGCGCCGTTCAGCTGAACCACCATCACGCCGGGCGCGCCGGTCGCCTTCTTCACCGCCGCCGCGACCTTCTGCGTCGTGGCGATGGCCGCCTGCAAGGCGGCGACCGGCGTATCGACGATGCCGGTCCCGGCGTCCTTGGGGACGATCAGCGTGTGGCAGTCGGCCTGGGGCATGATGTCCATGAAGGCCAGCGTCGCCTCGTCCTCGTAGACCTTGTGGCAGGGCAGCTCGCCGCGAACGATGCGGGCGAAGATGTTGGCGGGGTCGTAGGTCATGGGCTGGTCCTTGGCGGCTCGGCTGTGGCGGGGCCGCATGGACGACTCCGCCGGACCTTGAGCCTAAGCGGCGGCGGCGCGGCGGATCAACCGGGCGGGACTTTGCGGAAGGGGGTGTGTTCGGCCAGCACCTCGATGTCTCCGGCGACCGCCTCGCGCTCGCGCTCCAGATAGTCGGCGACGGCGCGCCGGAGGCCGGGGTGGGCGATGTAGTGGGAGGAGTAGGTCGGCGCCGGCGCATAGCCGCGCAGCAGCTTGTGCTCGCCCTGCGCCCCCGCCTCGACGCGCTTGAGGCCGCGGGCGATCGCGAAGTCGATCGCCTGATAGTAGCAGCACTCGAAATGCAGGTAGGGGTGGTGCTCCAGCGCGCCCCAGTTGCGCCCGAACAGCGTGTCGCCGCCGATGAAGTTGAGCGCCCCGGCGATGGTGCGCCCGGCGCGCCGGGCCATGATCAGCAGCGTGTGCTCGGCCATGGTCTCGCCGATCATCGAGAAGAAGGCGCGCGTGAGATAGGGCGAGCCCCATTTGCGGCTGCCGGTGTCCATGTAGAAGGCGAAGAAGGCGTCCCAATGGTCCTCGGTGAGGTCGCTGCCGGTCACCCAGTCGATCTCGATGCCGTCCTCGAGCGCGCGGCGGCGCTCCTTGCGCAGGTTCTTGCGCTTGTCGGAGGAGAGGCGGGCGAGGAAATCGTCGAACGAGGCATAGCCCTCGTTCACCCAGTGGAACTGGCGGTCCATGCGCTGTAGCCAGCCCGCGCCGCCCGCCAGATGCCACTCGGACTCGGGCTGGAAGGTGACGTGGACGGAGGAGAGGCCGTTCGTCCGCGCGATCTCGCCTGCCGCCTCCAGCAGCTGGCGGCGATGAGCGTCGTCGCCGGCGAGAAGGCGGGGTCCGGTCGCGGGCGTGAAGGGCACGGTCACCTGGAGCTTGGGGTAGTAGCGCCCGCCGGCCCGGTGGAAGGCCTCGGCCCAGCCATGGTCGAAGACATACTCGCCCTGGCTGTGCGATTTCACATAGGCGGGCGCGAGGCCGGCGACGTGGCCGGCCTCCTCCAGCACGATATGGGCGGGCTGCCAGCCGGCGCGGGCGGTGGCCGAGCGCGACTCCTCCAGCGCCTTCAGGAAGGCGTGCGCGACGAAGGGGTTGAAGGGGCGGCTTGCCGGATTGGCAAGGCCGTCCCAGGTCGCGGCCGGAATCTCAGAGACTGCCCCCAGAATCCGCGCGGATGCGGTCATTCGACCTCGAAGACGGCTTCGACCTCGACCGCGACATTGCGGGGCAGCGAGCCGGCGCCGACCGCGGCGCGGGCATGGCGCCCGGCGTCGCCGAAGACCTCGACAAAGAGGTCGGACGCGCCGTTGGCGACTTCCGGGTGCTCCTTGAAGCCGGGCACGGCGTTGACGAAGGCGGTTACCTTCACCACCCGCTTCACCCGGTCGAGGTCGCCGCCGCAGGCCGCGCGGGCCTGGGCGATGAGGTTGACGGCGCAGAGCCGCGCCGCCGCCTTGCCCTCGTCCGTGGTGAAGTCCTGGCCGACGATGCCGACATATTCCAGGCCCTTGGGACCGATGGTCACCTGGCCCGAGACGAAGACGAGATTGCCGGTCCTCACATAGGGCACATAGCTGGCGACCGGGGCGGGCGGGGAGGGCAGATCGATGCCCAAGGCCTTCAGCTTCGCGTCGATCCGTCCCGTCATGCCGTCCTCGTTTGCCGCATGGCTTCAACCCGCCTACATCTATCGCCGCCGCCCGCCGCAAGGAAGCCTTGAGACCATGCACCGCCTCGACGCCGACGACGAATGCCCGGTCCGCGACCAGTTCTACATGCCGGCCGAATGGGCGCCGCACGAGCGGACCTGGATGCAGTGGCCGTGCCGCGTGGCGCCCTGGGGCACGCCCGAGGGCATGGCCTTCGCGCGGCAGGCCTTTGGCCAAGTGGCGCGGACCATCGCGACCTTCGAGCCGGTGACCATGGTCGTCCGCCCGCAGGACCGCGCCGAAGCGCAGCTCGTCCTCGGCCCGAAGATCGAGATCTTCGAGGCGCCCATCGACGATTCCTGGGCGCGCGATTCCGGCCCGACCTTCCTGGTCGACGGCAAGGGCGGGCGCGCCGGGATCCAATGGCGCTTCAATGCCTGGGGCACCAAATACACGCCGTTCGACAGCGATGCGTCGATCGCCACCAAGATCCTGACGTCGCAGAAGCTGCGCGTCTATGACGGCCCGCTGACCGTCGAGGGCGGGGCGCTGCATGTGGACGGGGCCGGGACGCTGCTCGTCACCGAGCAGTGCCTGCTGAACGAGAACCGCAATCCCGAACTGACGCGGCAGCAGATCGAGGCGCGATTGGCGCTCTATCTCGGCGTGCTGCGGATCGTCTGGCTGGGCGACGGGCTGAAGGAGGACGAGACCGACGGCCATGTCGACAACGTCGCCTGCTTCGCGCCGGGCGGACGGGTGCTGCTCGCCATGCCCCGCGACAAGGCCGACCCGAACTACCCCGCGATGTCTGACAATCTGGTGCGCCTGCACGACGCGCGCGCGGCCGACGGAGGCCGGTTCGATGTCGTCGAGTTGCCGCTGCCCCATGCGATCCGCACGCGGCATGACGGATCGCGGCTGGAGATGTCTTACGTCAACTACTACGCCTGCAATGGGGCGATCGTGATGCCGGCCTTCGGCGACCCGGCCGACGAGGAGGCGCGCCGCATCCTCGCCGATGTCTATCCCGACCGTGAGATCGTGCAGATCGACGCGCTGCCGATCGTCGAGGGCGGCGGCGGCATCCACTGCATCACGCAGCAACAGCCTCTCTAGCGGTCGTTGACCATGAACGCCGCATCGTCCTTCCAAACCCGACCCGAAGTGGCCATGTTGCCCCCGGCCCCCTGGGGCGCATGGATAAGGACGGGGTCGATGCGTGCGCTTCTGGTCTGCCTGATGTTCGCATCGGCCGCGGTCCTGCCGGCCGACGCGCAGGTTGTCGCGCCGCCCAGGCCGGTCCGCATCGTCGAGAACTTCCTGCCGCACCGGGCGACCTACGATCTGAAGCTCAAGTCGGCGCGCTGGGCATCGACCATCACCAGCCTGCAGGGCCGCCTCGTCAGCGAGTTCGACGACGTCTGCGCAGGCTTCACCTTCAACCAGCGCCTCGTCACCGATTTCGTCGACTCCGAAGGCAAGGCGTCCTCCGGAAACTTCTGGGTGTCGTCCTACGAAAGCGCGGACGGGCGAAGCTACCGCTTCTCTCTCAACAACATCGTCGACGGCTCCCCGGTGGAGCGGACCCAGGGCTCGGCCGAGCGCAGGGCCGACGGAACGGCGACGGCGTCTTTCGTCATGCCGAGCGGAAAGTCGGCGGAGCTGCCATCCGGCACACTGTTCCCGACCGAGTTCTCCGGCCACATCGTCGCCGCGGCCCGTGAGGGCCGGCGGTCAAGCTCGGGCAAGCTCTTCGAGGGGGACGCGGAAGGAGTCGTCTACGACGCCTTCGCCGCCATCGGGTCGGAACGCACGGCTTCGGCCGCGGACCTGGCGGTGCCGGGCGGCGAGCGGCTGCACGGACTGAAGGCCTGGCCGGTAACGGTGACCTACTTCCTGCCGGGCCAGGAAGACGCACCGCCCGAATACGAGACGTCGTTCATTCTCTATGAAAACGGCGTGACCAGCGACGTGACGCTCGACTATGGCGACTTCGCCATGAAGGCAACGCTGAAACGCATCGATCCGCTGAACGCGCCGGGCTGCTAGAGGGCGCGGCCCTTGACGATCGCCGACTTGCCGAACCTGGCGCGAACCTTGTCGATCGCCCGTTCGGCATCCGCGGTCTTCTTCTCGTCGGCGCGGAAGAGATCGAAGAGATCGCAGGCGTCGGCCGCGGCGAGGCCGGAGATGCCGACGCCGATCAGTCGGTACTTGCCCCGTCCGTCCACCGTCGCCGTCAACAGGCGGTGCGCCGACTGATAGATGACCTCCGCCAGCTGCGTCGGTCCATGCAGCGTGGTGCGCCGGGTGACGATGCGAAAATCGGCGGTGCGCAGCTTCAGCGTCACCGTGGCGCCTCCGATGCCCGACGACTTCGCCCGCGCCGACACGCGTTCGCACATCGACCACAGGATGCGATCAAGCTCCAGCACGTCCGCAATGTCGTCGCTGAAGGTCGTTTCCGCAGACATGCCGCGGGCCTCGCCCCCGGGATCGACGCGGCGAGAATCCTCGCCTCGCGCCAGGCGCCAGACGTGGCTGCCCATGTTGCCGTAGCGCTTCATCAGGTCGGCCTCGTCCATCGCCTGGATCTGGCCGAGCGTCGTGATCCCGTCCGCCGCCAAGGCGGCGGCGAACGACTTGCCGACGCCGAAGATCGCTGTCGTCGGGCGAGAGCCGAGGACGGCCATGGTGTCGGCGCGTCCGACCACGGCGAAACCGCGCGGCTTGTCGAGTTCGGAGGAGAACTTGGCGAGGAATTTGTTGTGGCTGAGGCCGATGGACACCGTAATCCGCAACGTCTCCTCGATCCTCTTCGCCAGTGCGGCCAGGGTGACGGCGGGCGGTTGGCGATGCAGGCGTTCGGTGCCCGACAGATCGAGGAAGGCCTCGTCGAGCGACAACGATTCAACCAGGGGCGTCGTTTCCCGCATCATCCGCTTCACTTCGCGGCTGACTGCAATGTATTTCGCCATGTCGGGCTTGATCACCACGGCAAGCGGACAGGCCTTCAGGGCCTTGAACATCGGCATGGCCGAGCGCACGCCGAATGTCCTCGCGATGTAGCAGCACGTCGAGACGACGCCGCGCTTGCCGCCACCGATGATGACCGGCTTGTCTGCGAGCGAGGGATCGTCGCGCTTCTCGATCGACGCGTAGAACGCGTCGCAATCGATGTGTGCGATCGTCAGATCGTCCATCTCGGGATGGCGGCGCAGGCGCGGACTGCGGCACTTCGGGCAGACACGATCGGCCGGCGAGGCGCTGCGATCCAGGCACTGAAGACAGAGCGCCGGCATGGCGCTAAACGGCCGGCCACAGCCAGGCGGCGCCCCGCACGCCGCCGGAGTCGCCGTGAACGGCCTGCAGCACCGGAGTCGAAACGCCGTCCGAGAAGGCAAAGCGCGACAAGATGCGCGGCACGATCTCGTAGAGCGCGGCGATGTTCGACAGACCGCCGCCCAAGACAATGACATCCGGGTCGGCGATGTTGACGACGCTCGCGAGCGCCTTGCCGATCCGCTGGCCGAGCGTCTCGATCGCCGCCTGGGCGCAGGCGGCGCCGTTGGCCGCAGAGGCGACGATCTCTTCTGCGGCCAGTCTCTGGCCGCTCTGCCGCTCGAAGTCGGAGGCAAAGCCGGGGCCCGATACCCATGTCTCGATGCAGCCGCGCCTGCCGCAATAGCAGGGCTGGCCTTGGGCCTCCGAAGGGTCCGGCCAAGGCAGGGGATTGTGACCCCACTCGCCGCCGATTCCGTTCCGGCCTTCGATGATCCGGCCGTTCACGACGAGACCTCCCCCAACGCCGGTGCCGAGGATGACGCCGAAGACCACGGGCCGGCCGGCGCCGGCACCATCGGTCGCTTCGGACAAGGCAAAGCAATTCGCGTCGTTCGCGACGCGGACAGGCCGTCCGAGCGCCGCTTCCAGATCTCGGTCGAACGGCTTGCCGTTGAGGCACACCGAGTTGGCGTTCTTGACGAGCCCCGTCCGGCGGCTGAGCGAACCCGGCATGGCGACGCCGACCGGCCAGCCGCTATGATCTTGGCTCCGATCGACGATTCCAGCGATCAGGCCGCGGATCGCTTCGATCGTTCCGCCGTAGTCGCCGGACGGCGTCGGGATGCGGCGGCGCACGACGATCGCGCCGGTGCGGTCCATCAGGATGGCTTCGATCTTGGTGCCGCCGAGGTCGATCCCGATGCGCATGGCCTCGCCTAACCGCCGTCCTGGTCCAGCCTGGCGCGCACGTGCGCGCCTGCCTCCGCCCAGTCGGAGGTGAACAAGCCGGCATGCGGCGAGGCCTTTGCCATCCGGAACAGGCGCTCGTCCGCGACGAAGTGGATCTGGTGGGTGCCGGGGGCGGCCTCCGCCACCGAGGCGTGGTGATGGGGAATGTCGTCGATGAAGAAGACCGGGGCCTGGGCACGCGCGGCGAGGGCCGATACGGCGGGGCCCTTGAGGCCGCTATTGGGGACGACCGGGTAGTCCATTCCGTGACCGGCGAGATTGGCGCGGCGTCCAACCGCCAGATCCTGGGCGACGTTGGTCAGGATGACGATCTGGGCCGTGGTCGCGAGATCGGCAAGTGCGGCCGCAGCGCCGGCCACGGGCTGCAGGGCCAGACCGGCCGTCTCGTGGAACGCCTTGATGAGCGCGCCGACGTCTGTCTGGACCAGCGGTTCGCCCGTTGCGGCCCGGCGGATGCTGCCCGTCAGGGCGTAACCTTCGAGGTCCAGATAGAGGCCCTGACTGGGGAGGTAGGCCTCAAGACCGCCGAGGAACTGCAGCAGCACCTCGTCGGCGTCGCAGACGACCAGCGGCCGCCCGGCGATCAGCTGGATGGCAGCAAGGTGTGGGGGGCCGCTCAAGGCCTAACCCCCAATTCGTGGGCGGTCCGCCACAAATCCTCGGGCGCGTAGCCGTGCGCCTCGGCGAAGGCCTTAGCCGTGGGCTCGTGGCCCATGACGTATTCAAAGACCGCACGCAGCGTGTCCGGGCTCCCCGCCGACGCTCGTAGGGTTTCGGGCGACAGCCCAGAAAGGCCCAGAAATCTGCCCAATTCGGTCTCGTCGGCGGCGACGAACGCCAGTGCCTCAAGGGCGATCACGCCGGTCGTCCGCTTTGACGTCTTCATTTCAGCCCGCATTAACCGGTTTCGCGTAAGGTTTGCATGATAGCAAATGGCCCGCACTCGTCAGATGCCGCAAGAGCATCCCAGGTGACCGGCATTAACAGGTTGGTGGGCAGAATGGCGCTTGCAATGGCGGATACCGAGAAAACAGTCCTGATCGTCGAGGACAACGAGTTGAACATGAAGCTGTTCAACGACCTGCTCGATGCGCATGGCTACCGTACGCTCCAGACCCGCGACGGCATGGAGGCGCTCGACATGGCGCGCGAACACCGTCCCGACCTGATCCTGATGGACATCCAGCTGCCGGAAGTGTCCGGTCTGGAGGTCACCAAGTGGCTGAAAGCCGACGACGAACTGCAGTCGATCCCGGTGGTTGCCGTCACCGCCTTCGCCATGAAGGGCGACGAGGAGAAAATCCGGGAAGGGGGCTGTGAGGCCTATATCTCGAAGCCGATCTCCGTCGCGACATTCCTGGATACCGTCCGCAAATTCATCGGCTGAGGTCAGGCGCCCGTGACAGCCCGCGTCCTTGTCGTCGACGATATCGCCGCCAACGTGAAGTTGCTGGAGGCGAAGCTGTCGGCCGAGTACTTCGACGTCATCAGCGCGTCGAACGGGCCTGACGGTCTGCGTCTCGCGGCGGAGCAGAAGCCGGACATCGTCCTGCTCGACGTGATGATGCCGGGGATGGACGGCTTCGAGGTCTGCCGCCGGCTCAAGAGCTCGCCGGATACCGCTCACATCCCGGTCGTGATGGTGACCGCGCTCGACCAGCCGTCCGATCGCGTGCAGGGCCTCGATGCCGGCGCCGACGACTTCCTGACCAAGCCGGTGAACGACATCGCCTTGTTCGCGCGGGTGAAAAGCCTCGTCCGCCTCAAGATGATGACAGACGAGCTGCGCATGCGCGAGGCGACCGGGCACAGCCTCGGCGTAACCGACGCATCGGAGATGCTGCGCCCGAACGCCCCGGAAGCCGGCGGGCGGATCCTGCTCGTCGAGGACCGCGAGACCAGCGCTCGCCGCACGCTGGACGCGCTGTCGGGCGAGCACGAGCTGAAGCTGACCGCAGATCCCATCGAAGCGCTGATGCTGGCGCGCGATGGCGACTTCGATCTCGTGGTGCTCTCGCTCTCGCTGCAGAACACAGACGGGATGCGCCTGTGTTCGCAGTTGAAGACGCTGGAATCGACCAGGCACACGCCGATCCTCGCGCTGGTCGAGGAGGGCGATACCAAGCGCCTCGTCCGCGCGCTCGAGATCGGCATCAACGACTACCTGATCCGCCCGCTCGACAGGAACGAGCTGCTGGCGCGGGTGAAGACGCAGATCAAGCGAAAGCGCTATTCGGACCGGTTGCGCCAGAATCTGCAGCTGTCGCTGGAGATGGCGATTACCGACCAGCTGACCGGGCTGTACAACCGCCGCTACATGTCGCGGCATCTCGATACGCAGCTCAAATTCGCGCTCGAGGCCAAGAAGCCGCTGTCGTTCCTGATCATGGACATCGACTTCTTCAAGTCGATCAACGACTCGCACGGGCATGCCATCGGCGACGAGATCCTGCGCGGGTTCGCCAGCCGGCTGAAGGCCAATGTCCGCGGCATCGACCTTGCCTGCCGCTATGGCGGCGAGGAGTTCGTGGTCATCATGCCGGAGACGGACGTCGCGTTCGCCTATGCCGTGGCGGAGCGGCTGCGCCAGAACGTTGCCGACGTGCCGTTTGCGATCTCGTCGGGCGGCGGGCCGCTGACGGTGACGGTGTCGATCGGCGTCACCTCGATCGAGAGGCCGGACGAAACCGCGGACTCGATCCTCAAGCGGGCCGACCAGGCGCTCTATCGCGCCAAGCGGGACGGTCGCAACCGCGTCGTCGCCGAAGCCGCCTGAAACGAGAAAAGGCCGGAGCGATCCGGCCTTTCACGCATCCTGCCGGGCAGAACCAAGCCTACTTGATCTTGCCTTCGGTGAATTCGACGTGCTTGCGCAGCACGGGGTCGTACTTCTTGACCTTGAACTTCTCGGTCATGGTGCGGGTGTTCTTCTTGGCGACGTAGAAGAAGCCCGTGCCGCCGGAGCTGTTCAGGCGAATCTTGATCGTGGTCGGCTTGGCCATGGTGACACAGGCCGCCGCAGCGGCCTTCCCTTCAAAACGAGCCGCGGAAACTACTCATCGGGGCGGCCAAGTCAAGCGCGGCGCGCGCGGAGGGCGGCAATGGCGAAAAGCCCGCAAATCAGGGCCACGAACCAGCCGAGGCCAGACTGGCCCAGCGCATCGATCGACACGCCTGCGCCGCCAGGCCCCAGAATCGAACCCACCGCGTAGGCAAAGGCGAAGGCGGCGCTGGCCGGTGCGAGGCGGGCGCCGGTGAAGATCTGGCCGACCAGGGTGAGGCCGACCGTATACATGCCGATGATGGCGCCGCCCCAGAGGAACGACACGAGGATCAGCAGCCAGGGGGTCTGCACGGTCAGCGGCAGAACGATCCCGCCGAGACAGCCGATCAGGGCGCAACCGGCGAGGACGGTGCGCCGGTCGATGCGGTCGGCCATCCAGCCGACGGGAATCTGCAGCAGCACGTTGCCGAGGCCGAAGGCCGTGATGAGCAGGATCGCACTTGGCTCCAACCAGCCCGACCGCACGGCGAAGACAGGCAGAAAACTGGTCGCCGCGGTCTCGGCCCCGGCATGGGCGAAGGCGGCAAGGATCGGAACCGGGGCGAACATGATGACGGCGAGGAGGCCGCGCGCGGAGGCGTGTTCGACGACGGGCGCCAGGCGGCGTGCGGCGGCGACCGGGACGAGCCCGGCGAGGATCACCGCAGCCCCGAGGAAGAAGGGCGCCGGCGAGCCGGTCGGGAACAGTGCGGCGATGACGGGACCGGCGGCGAAGCCGGCGGTCGCCAGCGCCCCGTAGAGGCCGATCAGCCGGCCGCGCGTGCGTTCGGTCGCCAGCGTGTTGATCCAGACCTCGCTGACCACGAAGAGGCCCTGCAGCGCCGCGTTGAGGCAGAAGCGGAGCGGGAACCAGGCCGGGATCGGCGTCAGGGCGAAACCGGCCATGCTGACGGCGGCGAGGAGGAAGCAGGCGACGAGCAGCCGGATCGCGCCGACGCGGGCCGCGATGGCAGGCACAAAGGGCGCGGTCAGCAGAAGCGCCAGGGCGCCGGCCGCACCGTTGAGGCCGTTGTAGACCGTCGAATAGCCGGCCCGCTCTATTTCGAGCGGCAGCAGCGGCAGCGACAGGCCGAGCGAGGCGGTGGTCGCGACGATGCAGGCATAGGCGGCCGCCAGACCGAGCGCGCGGTCGCGCGGACCGATTTCGCCGGCCGCTGCGGCCTTCACGGGGCGCCGAGCCACCTGACGGCCGGGCGGCCGTTGCGGTAGGCGAAGAGAGGCATCTGCGACGGGCCCGCAGCGAGGCGTGGCAGGGCGTCGAGGACGAATTCGGTGACGTCGATGACCGGCAGTCGGCGCGCCTCCTCGAGCGGGAACCAGGCGAGGTCGGTGAGTTCGCCCGAGCCGGCGGGCGCGGCGGTCAGCGCCGTGCCGTCGGCGAGGAAGAAGCGGGCGTGAAAGCGGATCGGGCTTTCGCGCGGCGTGATGGCGCGGGCCGAGAAGCGCAGGGCGCTGTGGTCGGGACGCAGGGCGTCGTTCTCGGCGGTGCTGGCGCCGACCAGATAGCCGGTCTCCTCCCAGGTCTCGCGGACCGCGGCCGAGGCGAGACGGCGGGCCATCAGCGGTCCGGCGGCGCCGGCGGCGGCAAGGCGCGCGGCTTCGCCGGCCTGGAGCGGGGCGACGACGGGCAGGTGCTCGTCGCCGGCCTCGGCGCGGCCGCCGGGGAAGACGAAGACGTCCGGCACGAAGGCGGCGCGGCGCGAGCGGCGGCCCATCAGGACCGTGGGCCGCCCCGAGGCGTCGGGGCGCACCAGAATGACGGTCGCGGCGTCGCGCGGGCGGACGATGGCCATCGCCTAGATCGTGTCCCAGAGCGGCTTGCCGCGGTGAAAGCGGAAGAACGGCACCGGGCGGTCGGCGTGCGGGTCTTCGGCGCGGGTCTCGATCTCGTCGAGGACGCGGCGCGTGATGCTGGGCAAATCGAGGCCGCGCGCGTCGTCGAGCGCGAACCAGGCGAGTTCCAGCAGCTCGCCCGACTCGGCGCGGGCATGACCCGGCGGCTCGGCGAGGGCGTCGGCCTCGGCGATGAAGAAGCGGGTGTCGAAGCGGCGGTCGCGGTAGGGCGGGGTGATCGCCCGGGCGACATAGGTGAGGGCGGAAAGGTCAGGTTCGACGCCGAGGCTGAGGAACTGGTTCCAGGCGCCGGCCCGGCTCGCCAGGCGGCGTCCGGCGGGGCGCCCGAGCACCAGGCCCGCCTCCTCGAAGGTTTCGCGGATGGCGGCGCGGGCAAGGCCGCGCGCCCGCGTCTCGCCGCCGTGCAGGGCGACGCGGGCCAGCACTTCGGGACGCAGATCGCTGTCATGGGCGATGCGCAGGTCGGCGGCGTCGAGACGGCCGCCGGGGAAGACGTATTTGCCGGGCATGAAGCGATGCGCGGCGCTGCGCCGTCCCATCAGGACTTCGGTGCGCGCGGTCGCGCGGCGGATGAGGATGAGCGTGGCGGCGTCGCGGGGGCGGACGGCGCGCGGCCTGGCGCCGGGATCGGGATTGTCGAACATGGAGTTTGGAGTAGCCCTTCGCCGCCGCCCCGTCACTAGCGCCGCCGCTTGCCGCGGCGCTTTTCGCGCGGGACCTTGGGCGGGCCGTGGCGCTTGCCCTTGGACGGGCGGGAACGGAGATCCTTCGGCGGGCGGCCATCGCGGGCGACGGGGCGCATCGGTTCGTGCTCCTCGATCGAGAAGCGCAGGCCCCCGGTGAGCGGCGCGGCTTCCAGCAGCTTCACCTTGACCGGATCGCCGAGGCTGTAGGTGTCGCCGCTGCGCGTGCCGACGAGGGCGTGGCGGGTTTCGTCGTGACGGAAGAACTCGTTGCCGAGCGAGCGGATGGGGACGAGGCCGTCGGCCCCGGTCTCGGCGAGGCGGATGAAGAGGCCGAAGGCGGTGACGCCCGAGATGCGGCCGTCGAGCACCAGCCCGATGCGATCCGACATGAAGGCGGCGAGATAGCGGTCGACCGCCTCGCGTTCCGCCGCCATCGAGCGGCGCTCGTGCGCCGAGATGGTCTCGCCGATCTGGGCGAGGGCGTGGATCTCGGAATCCTTCAGGCCGTCCTTGCCGAAGCCCAGCGCCCGGATCAGGCCGCGATGGACGACGAGATCGGCATAGCGGCGGATCGGCGAGGTGAAGTGCGCATACTTCGTCAGGTGCAGGCCGAAATGGCCGATATTGTCGGGGTTGTAGAGCGCCTGGGACTGGCTGCGCAGGACGATCTCGTTGATCAGCGGCGCGAAGGGACCGTCCTTCTGGGCCTTGAGGAAGCGGTTGAAGAGACCGGGGACCAGCTTCTGGCCGAGCGCGAAGGGCACGCCGATCGTGTCGAGGAAGTCGGCGAGCGATTCGATCTTCTCGCGGCTCGGCTCGTCGTGGATGCGGTAGAGCGTGGGGACGCGGTGCTGTTCCAGCGTCTCGGCCGCCGCGACATTGGCCTGGATCATCATCTCCTCGATGAGCTGCATCGAGGGGAGCGTCCTGCGCAGCTCGATCGAGGCGATCTTGCCGTCGGCGCCGATGCGCACGCGCCGCTCCGGCACGTCGAGGTCGAGCGGGTCGCGCGCCTCGCGGCCGCGCAGCATCACCGCATAGGCGGCGTAGAGCGGCTTGATGAGGCTGTCGAGCAGCGGCTGGGTCTTCTCGTCCGGGCGGCCTTCGATGGCGTTCTGCACCTGGCTGTAGGTGAGCCGCGCGGCGGAGCGCATGAGGCCGCGCAGGAAGACATGCTTCGTCTTGCGGCCGGTGGGATCGAAGTGCATCCGCACCGCGAGGCAGGCGCGGTTCTCGGCCTCGCGCAGGCTGCACAGATCCGCCGACAGCGCTTCGGGCAGCATCGGCGCGACGCGGTCGGGAAAGTAAGTCGAGTTGCCGCGCAGATAGGCCTCGCGGTCGAGCACCGAGCCGGCGGTCACATAGGCGGCGACGTCGGCGATGGCGACGGTGACGATCCAGCCGCCGGGCACGGCGGGATCGGGCTCGGCATGGACAGCGTCGTCGTGATCGCGGGCGTCGTCGGGATCGATGGTGACGAGCGGCAGCTTGCGCAGATCGGTGCGGCCCTTGAGCGTCGGGGGCCTGGCCGCCTCGGCCTCGGCGATCGCCTCGTCCGGAAAGCCGTCCGGGATGCCGTGGGTGTAGATCGAGATGAGGCTGATGGCGCCCGGCGCGGCGAGCGGGCCGACGACCTCGATCACCCTGGCGCGGACCTGGCCGTCGAGGCGGCCGGCGAGCGGCGTGGCGATCACCAGATCGTCGATCTTCGCGCCGCCCTCGTCGCCGCGCGCGACCACGAAGGAGAGGCGCGACTTGCGGTCGGTCGGGGTGATGCGGCCGACGCCCTGCTCGCGCGTGTACTGGCCGAGGACGCGGTGGACCGGCTGGCCGAGGCGCTTGACGAGCCGCGCGACGGCGCCGTCCGCGACGATCTGGATGCGGCCGAGGAAGCGGTCGCCGATGCCGAGGGCCGGGCCGGAATCCTGTTCCTTGCCGGGCAGGACCAGAATGCGGGGCGGATCGCCGGGGGCATCCCACTTGACCGGCCGGGCGAGGAACTCGCCGTCGATGTCGCGGGCGACGATCTCCAGCACCGCCGTCGCGGGGAGGGCGGGGGTCTTGCCGGGCTTGGGCTTGCGGCCGGGGATTCGGGGCATGGGGCGAGCAGATCAGCGATGGCGGCCGCGGGGAAGGGGAATGCGGCGGATCGGCCGGCCCGCGAGGGTCATATTATTGCGCATCTTTGACACAAAGCATCTTCGTTCCGCGCGCCGGAGGGAGGGGGGGGTGCCGCGCTCGGTCCTGGGGGGAATTGAACGTCGATTTACGGGCGAATTTCGATACCTCCGGGAATTGAACGTCACGCGCGGACGGGCCGGCCCGCATCGCCGCGGAGGCGACCCATCAGGTTCAGTATAGGAAAATATTCAAGATCGGTCAAGGTCCGGCCGCCGCTGCGGCGGGTTTGGGCATGTTCAGCCAGGCGAGCGCGAAAAGGACCATCAGCACGCCGTCGATGATCGCGCCGTAGAAGGGTCCGCCGACCGCGAGGCGGCCGTTCGCGTAGAGCGCCATGGCGGGGGCGAAGAAGGCGATCTTCTCCAGCACCGCGATGGGCATCAGCAGGCGGAAGCGGCCGGGGTCCCAGGCGATGGCGAGAAAGACCAGCTGCCAGACGAAGGCCGAGCCGTAGAAGCCGTAATAGAATTCGGGGTGGTTGACCGGCGGCGGACTGGCGGCGCCGAACGCGGCTTCCATGA
>JAEUMK010000017.1 GCA_016792565.1 Alphaproteobacteria bacterium | reverse complement strand
GGCTTCTACGCTCAATCCGGCTTCCTGTCCTTCTACTACAACTATCCCAGGCCGATGGCCTCGGCAGTGCGCACCTATGCCGACGAGGCGTTCATCCAGGAGTTGCGGCTGGTCTCGAAGCCCGGCACGACGATCGACTATATCCTCGGTGCCTACTACCAGCAGCAGAGCCGGTTCGCCTCGCAGGACAGCTTCCTGCGCGGCTTCAAGCGCTGGTGGGATTTGGCCCTTCCCTTCGCGACCAGCGCCGTTTCGGGCGACCAGGACTTCATCTATCGCCGCGACGAGAACTTCACCGAGCGGGCGCTCTACGGCGAGTTGACCTGGCACGTCACCGACACGCTCCAGATCACCGGCGGGCTTCGCTACTTCGACAACGAGTCAGACAATACAACGCTGATCGACATACCGCTCTATACATCGCTATCGAACCCCACGAACGCCTTCTTCGAGTCGAGCGACACGGGAACGCTGTTCAAGCTGAATGCCTCTTGGACGTTTGCCGAGGACAATCTCGTCTACGGTACGGTCTCGCAGGGATTCCGGCGCGGAGGCTCGAACGCGGTGCCGCTCGCGGGGTTCTTCGCCGAGGACCCGCGCTGGCAGGTCTACGAGCCGGACCGGGTCACCAACTACGAGGCGGGCGTGAAGGGCCGCGCCGGCGGAATCACTTATACCGCCGCGCTGTTTTACGTCGACTGGGAAGACGCCCAGCTGAACACGGCAACGCCGAACTGGGGCTTCTTCGTCGTCCAGAATGCCGGCGACGTGAGAGTGTACGGCCTTGAGCTGATGCTTGCAGGAACCCTCGGCGAGGGCTTCAACTACAGTGTGGGCTATGCCTACAACAATGCCGAGTTGGGCGAAGACTTCTTCTCGCCCATCAATGCCGTCACGCCGATCGCCAACAAGGGCGACCGAATCCCGGGTGTTCCGGAGCATTCCTTCACGATCGCCGGCGACTACACGTGGCAGGTTGGCGACGGGCTTTCCCTGACCGCCCGGGCGGACGGCTACTACCAGTCCAGAACTGAAAACGCGATCAGCCGGTCGGCCCTGTTCCGCCGCTCCCTGTCGGGGTTCCAGCTCTGGAACGCGTCGGCCACGCTGGCCGGCGAGAATTGGGACATGACGTTCTTCGTGAAAAACGTCTTCGACGCCGACGGCGTGACCGGCATCTATACCGAGCAATACATGGGGACATCCCCCGCGAACGGATATTTCGGCAACGGCTCCAAGGAACTGGTCGCTCTGCCGCGGACGCTGGGCCTTTCCGTCAGCTACCGCTACTGATCGGCAGGGTTCGGATGCCCACTCCCCGGAAGCGTTTGGTCGGGCGGGATGGGTCGCTAGCGGGTGTGGTGAGCATCGTGGCAGGTCAGCGCAGAGCGATACTGGAGCGCGCTGCCGCCTTGCGCCGGGCCCGGCGCTTCGAAGAGGCGGAGGCGCTGTGCCGCGCGCATCTGGCAGCCGACGCCGGTGCCGTCGATGTCTGGCTGTTGGTTGCGCGGTTGCGGCAGGACCGCGGGGACCTGGCCGGCATGCGCCTTGCGGCCGAACGGGCGCAGGCTTGCGATCCTGGGCATGTCTTTGCCCGGCTGCTTCAGGCGGAGGCCGACATTCTCGATGGCCGCGCCGGCAGCGCCGCACCCATTCTTGCCGCGCTGGAGTGCGATGTGGCCTCCGACCCGCAAGCGCTTCAGCGGATCGGCGAGGCCTACACCCAGTTCGGTGCCTCGATTCAGGCCTATCGGTGCTATCGCCGCGCGAGGGATCTCATGCCCGGCGACCCGCGCGCGCTCTACAACCTCTCGACCGCCGCGCTGGCGATCGGGCGTCTTGGAGAGGCCGAGGATGCGCTGGACACGGCCCTGGCGCTCGCTCCGGACGACTACGACGCCTGGTACAATCGCGCGACGCTGCGCAAGCAGACGCCGACCCGCAACCACGTCGCGTCGATCGAGGCCATGCTGGCGCGCCCTCTGCGCCATCCAGGTGGCGAGACGGCGCTCTGCTATGCGCTGGCGAAAGAGCTTGAGGATCTGGGCGACGATGCCGGCGCGCTTGCGGCCCTGCAGCGCGGCGCGGCGCGGCGGCGTTCCCTGCTCGCTTATCGTGTCGAAGACGACGTGGCGACGATGCGCGACATCGCCGCCGCGTTCGATGCCGGACTTCTGGCGGGGGTGGAGGCGGAACTCGCGCCGGAGGGGCCGGTCTTTGTGCTGGGATTGCCGCGCAGCGGAACGACTCTGGTCGACCGCATCCTGAGTTCGCACAGCGCGGTCGCCAGCCTCGGTGAAGTCAATGACCTGGCGCTCGCCGTAGTGAGGGGGGCGGGCCAGGCGGCGGACAAGGGTGAAGTCGTCCGGCGCGCGGCGGCCGCAGACCCTGCGGCCATCGGCGCGGACTATCGCGCCCGAACGCGTGCCTATGGGGTCGAGGCGCCCTACCTGATCGACAAGACGCCGCTGAACTTTCTCTACATCGGGCTCATCGCGCGGGCATTGCCATCGGCGCGGATCGTCCACCTCAGCCGCCACCCGATGGACAGCTGCTTTGCCATGTTCAAGACCCTTTTCCGGATGGGCTATCCGTTCTCATACGATTTCGGCGATCTCGCCGCTTACTACGCCGCCTATCGCCGGTTGATGGAGCATTGGAGGCGCGTGCTGCCAGGGCGGTTGGTCGAAGTCAGATACGAGGACCTGGTCGAGAATCATGAGGGCGAGACCCGCCGTCTGGTCGCTGCCTGCGGTCTCGACTGGCAGGATGCCTGTCTCGATTTTCACCAGAACCAGGCTCCGGTTTCGACGGCCAGCGCCGTCCAGGTCCGGCGGCCGATCTATCGTGAGGCGGTCGGCCGCTGGCGCCGGCTCGGAGCCTCCCTCGATCCCCTGCGCGCCGCGCTGGCCAAAGCGGGCGTGCCTGAGGACGCGCTGGCATGAAGCGCGCAATTCTCTCCTTTTTCTTCGCAAGCGCAGTGTCGACCGCAGCCGCGGCGCCGGCTGAGATCATCTTCGAGGACGACTTCCAGGACGGCGAAGCCGATGGCTGGGGAGGCAGCGGGGGCGATCTCCGCCTGACGACTTATGAGGGCAACGTTTCCCTGCGCCTCAGCGCAAACGGGACAGGCGTTCTCGCCCTCACCACCGAAGGCTATGTCAGCATCACGGCGTCGGCGGCCTTCGCGGCGATGAACCTGTCGCCCGGCGATGTCTGCATTGCGGAGATATCCGCAGACGATGGCGCGAGCTGGATACCGTTTCTCAGCCTGACCGACGGTCAGGACGACAGCGTCACGATGCATCGGGGCGAGCTCGCGGTTTCGCAGATCGACAATCTGCCGCGCGCTCTGATCCGGCTGTCGGTGCGCGCCAGAAGCGCAGAGGCGACCTGTTGGGCCGATGCGATCCGCCTGACGGGTACTCCAAGCAGGAAAGAGGCAGCCAGCGGCCGGCGCCTGCTCACGCGAGATGCGTTGGCAAGGCCGTTCGGCGCGCCGGTCGACACCGCCGCCTTCGCGCCGCCGGACGCCGCTCTAGTGCCGGCGGCCACGCTTCAGGGCATTGT
The DNA here is from genome assembly GCA_016792565.1 of Alphaproteobacteria bacterium. Lineage (GTDB taxonomy): Bacteria > Pseudomonadota > Alphaproteobacteria > Micropepsales > Micropepsaceae > JADZAI01. Next base: position 32,597 of record JAEUMK010000017.1, on the reverse strand, counting down.
CACTCTTGGCGATGTCCGTGTTTCCACCCGCCTGCTTGCCGATGCCTTTGACTATGATTCCCCGGCAACCGCCGGCTGGAAGACTCTTCCGCCGTTCTCCTTCGCCTTCCTACAGGATGGCTCCCGGCTGATCCCGGCAGAGCGGGGGCCCATCGCCAGCGCGCACGAGTACTGGGAATTTGTGCTTGAGCCCGGCGCCGTCTGGGACGAACCGGGCGATGAGGGCTTCACGCGTGCCTCCATCCCCTTTTCGCTGCAGGAGAAGAACGCCAACTGCCTGCACAACGGGGTGCTGACCTTTCTGTTCAAGGCGACCGGCGAAACCTCCCGCGCGGCGATTCAGATCGGCAGCGAGACCTGTTTCTACTTCAAGTTCGACATGTGGGGCGACGCGGCGGTCGCCTATCGGCCCGGCGCTGTGGAGCGGGCGACGGAAATTGCCGCGGACGACCGGGCGCTTCGCGCAAGACGGCTGCCTGTCAAGCCGATCTCGGACCTCGTGGCGCGCTATCCGGCCGCCTCAGGCTTCGGGTCGCCGTCCGAAGTCAGTCCGGGGAATATGACGACCTTCGGCGTCGTGTTTGAAGGCGTTCTCTATGACGGCGGTTGCGGCACAAGGTATGGCGCCTATCCTTTCTGCGCCGAAATCAGCCTGCCGTCCTACTCCACCGCCAAGACGCTGGTCGCAGGCATTGGCCTCATGCGGCTGGAGCGGCTCTATCCGGGCGCGTCGAGGTCGATCGTCGCCGACTACGTGCCCGACTGCCTGGCTGACGGCAATTGGGCCGACGTGACCTTTGCCAATGCCCTCGATATGGCAACAGGCAACTACACCTCGGATGCAAACCAGGTCGATGAGGATGCGGCGGACTTCACGCGCTTCGTGACCGAGCTCAGCCACGCCGCGAAAATCTCGCAGGCATGTGCGATGCACAAGCGCCGTGCCGCGCCAGGGACGAAGTGGGTCTACCACACGACCGACACCTACATTCTTGGGACCGCAATGGCGTCGTTCGCGCGCGCGCGGTGGGGCGCGGCAACCGACATGTTTGACACGCTCGTCGCGCCGGTCTGGAACGCTGTCGGCATCAGCCCCGCGGCTCTCGTCACTCGGCGCACATATGACGAGGTGCGGCAGCCCTTCACGGGCTGGGGCATCACTTTCCAGCGCGACGATTTCGCCCGGCTCGGCCTCTTTCTTGGGCGTGGCGATGGAGTCGCGGGCGGCCAGACATTGATCGACCCCGGGATGTTGTCTGCGGCGCTGCAGCGCGATCCCTCTGCTCCGGGTCTTCCGGCGGGATCCGAAGACCTGCGCTATCAGCATGGCATGTGGGCGTGGAACGCCGCCGTCGCTCTCGGCTGCAAGGGCGAAGTATGGATACCCTTTCTCGCCGGCTATGGCGGCATCCTCGTCGCGCTGCTGCCGAACGGCATGGTCTATTACAGGGTCAGCGACGGGGCAGACATTCCCTGGGCGCGCGGTGCGGCGGCTGCCAATGCCATTCGACCGTTCTGCGAGGCGTGAGCATGTCGCTGCCTAAGGCCTCCCCCGACGGAATGACCGCAAGTGTCATGCTGGCCTTCCTGGCAACGGCCGGGCTCTTCTACGTCAACATCATGTCCGCCTTGGTCGCGGGCCTCGTCGATGGTCTGGGATTCGCCCAGGCCGATGCGGGACTGGTCGGGTCGGTCAATGTCTATGGCGCCGCTGCCGGCGGCCTGATCGCCGTCTTCATCGTGCGGCGAATGCCATGGCGGCTGATGGCGACGGCCCTTTTGCTCGGGCTCATAGCCATCGATCTGGCGTCGATGCTCCTCCTCACCGCAGAGCCGTTGATCGCTCTGCGTGCCGTGCACGGTCTGCTGGGCGGCATGCTTGTCGGTATCGCGTTTGGCGTCATCGCGCGCACGAGGGTGCCGGACCGGACCTTCGGCATGCTGCTCGTGGTTCAATTCGGCCTGGGTGGTCTTGGTGTCATGTTTCTGCCGGGCCTTGTGCCCGTCTACGGCACGCCAGTCCTCTTCATTGCGCTCGCGACCTTCAGTGCGATCACGCTGGCCATGACGTTCTTCCTCGCCGACTATGCCATCGTGCCGCGCTTTCCAGGCGCGCCGGCGGCGGCCGATCGCATCAAGTGGCGTCCGCTCTCCGCCACGCTGCTTGCTCTTTTTCTCTTTCAGGCCGGCAACATGGCGCTCGCCGCCTATCTCTTCGGCCTCGGCCGGCATCACGGTCTCAGCACAGGCTTCATCAGTGATACGATCGGCATCGCAACATGGATCGGCATCGCCGGCGCGGTGCTGGTGATCGTGTTCGGCTTGAGGATGGGACGCTTCTGGCCGCTTCTCGGTTCGATGGCGCTGACCATCGCCGGCAACTACGCCTTCCACTGGACTGGCGACCCGACGGTGTTCATCGCAGCGAACATTCTGACAGCCATCACCTGGGCTTTTGTCATCCCCTATCTGCTGGGCATGTGCGCCAGCTTCGACAAGGCTGGCCAGACGGCGGCGCTCGGCGGCTTCTGCTCCAAAATGGGCCTTGCCACGGGCCCGCTGATCGGGGGGCGTCTCTTGGGCGAGGCGAACTACCCCTTGCTCATCGACGCCGCCGTACTGGTTCTGATCGTCTGCGCGGTTGCTGCGCTGCCGCCTGCCTGGTGGCTGGACCGCCGCCGCGCCACGCACTGAAAGCTGTTCTCCCATGATGCTTCAAGATCCGGCGATCCTGCAGACGCGCGCCTTTATCGGAGGGTCGTTTGTATCCGCAACCGGCGGGGCGACGTTCGCTGTCGTCAATCCCGCAACCGGCGAGCGGATTTCGGATGTGGCCGACTGCCCCGCGGCAGATGCCTTGCATGCCGTTGCCTCTGCCGAGACAGCATTCCGCTCATGGCGCGGCCTGCTGGCGAAGGAGCGCGCGGCCTGTCTGCGGCGGTTGTACGACCTGATGCTCTCCCACCAGGAAGATCTGGCGCGCCTGATGACCGCCGAGCAGGGCAAGCCGCTCGCCGAAGCGCGGGCCGAGGTCGCCTATGCCGCAGGCTTCTTCGAGTGGTTTGGGGAGGAGGCGAAGCGCCTCTATGGCGAGGTCATCCCGGCCAACGCGCATGGTCGACGCCTGCTGGTCCTGAAGCAGCCAGTTGGCGTTGCCACCGCCATCACGCCATGGAACTTCCCGCTGGCTATGATCGCCCGCAAGGCGGCGCCGGCTTTGGCTGCGGGATGCACCTTTGTTGTGAAGCCGGCGGCGGAGACGCCGTTGTCGGCCCTGGCGCTTGCCGAACTTGGATGCCGTGCCGGTCTGCCGGCCGGAGTCCTCAACGTTGTGCCGGGTACGGGCGCGGCCGAGATCGGCGAGATCCTCACCACTGATCCGCGCGTCCGGAAGTTTTCGTTCACCGGCTCGACGCCTGTCGGAAAGATGCTCGCGGGCCAGTGCGCCGGCACCGTCAAGAAGGTCAGCCTCGAACTCGGCGGCAATGCGCCCTTCATCGTCTTCGACGACGCCGATCTCGATCAGGCAGTCGCCGGCGCCGTGGCTTCCAAGTTTCGCAACATGGGCCAGACGTGTGTCTGCGCGAACCGCTTCTACATTCAGGACGGCATCCACGAAGCGTTTGCTGCGCGATTGGCGAAGGCCGCGTCCGACCTGCTTGTCGGCGACGGGGCCGCGCCGGGCACCGCCCAGGGACCGCTTGTCAGCGACCGTGCCGTCGGCAAGGTGGAGGCGCTGGTAGCCGACGCGCTGGATAACGGCGCGACCCTGGTGACCGGCGGCAGCCGGCACCCCGCAGGGAGGCGCTTCTACCAGCCGACGGTTCTCACTGGCATGACCATGGCGATGCGCGCCGCTCGGGAGGAGATCTTCGGTCCTGTCGCGACGCTTTTCCGCTTCCGCGACCAGCGCGAAGCGATTGCCTTGGCCAACGCCACGCCGTTCGGTCTCGCGGCATATGTCTACACCCGCGATCTCGGCCGTGCCTGGCAGGTCGCCGAGGCTCTGGAAGCCGGCATGGTCGGCGTCAATGAAGGCGTGATTTCCACGGAAGTGGCGCCATTCGGCGGGGTCAAGGAAAGCGGCCTGGGGCGAGAAGGCGGCCGGGCCGGGATAGAGGACTATGTCGAGACCAAGTATGTTGCGATGGGCGGCCTAGGCAGTTGAGGAGACAGGAATGACGACGAACAAGGATCTGCTCACCCGGCGCCAGGCGGCGGTGCCGCGCGGCGTTTCGACCGCGCATCCGGTCTTTGCCGTGCGTGCCGAGAACGCCGAGATCTGGGACTCGGAAGGCAAGCGCTATATCGACTTCGTCGGCGGCATCGGTGTGCAGAACACCGGCCACCGCCACCCCAAGGTGGTCGCGGCGATCGAGGAGGCGCTGAAGCACTCCATCCACACCGCCTTCCAGGTGACGGCCTACGAAAGCTACATCGCGCTCGCCGAGGAATTGAACGCCCGCGCCCCCATAGAAGGGCCGGCCAAGACGATCTTCCTTTCCACCGGGGCTGAGGCTGTGGAGAACGCGGTCAAGATCGCCCGCGTCGCCACCGGGCGCCCGGGTATCGTCGCCTTCACGGGCGGCTTCCATGGCCGCACCTTCATGGGCATGGCGCTCACCGGCAAGGTCGCACCCTACAAGATCGGCTTCGGGCCGTTCCCCGGCGATGTCTATCGTCTTCCGTTCCCGGCCGAGAGCCAGGGCGTGAGCGGCGCGGACGCCCTGGATGCGCTCGACCATCTCTTCAAGTTCGACATCGAAACGGGGCGTGTCGCGGCGATCATCCTGGAACCCGTCCAGGGCGAGGGCGGCTTCTATGCCGCGCCCTTCGATTTCCTGCGCGATCTGCGCGCCGTCTGCGACAAACACGGAATCTTGCTGATCGCCGACGAGATCCAGTCGGGCTTCGCGCGCACCGGGCGGCTCTTCGCCATCGAGCACTCGGGCGTCGCGCCCGACCTCATCACGACCGCGAAATCGCTGGCCGGCGGCATGCCGCTTTCGGCGGTCGTCGGGCGGGCCTCGGTGATGGACGCCGCCGAGCCCGGCGGCCTCGGCGGCACCTATGCCGGAAACCCGCTCGCCTGCGCGGCCGGCCTTGCGGTCCTGAAGGTGATCGACGAGGAGGGCATCCTCGCCCGCGCCACGGTTCTCGGCGAGAAGCTGGTTGCACGGCTGAAGAGCTTCCAGACCAAGAACGACCTGCCGCCGATCGCCGACGTGCGCGGTCTGGGCGCGATGGTCGCCTTCGATCTGGTGAAGACGCGGGGCGGCGGCGAGCCCGATCCCGAGATGGCCAAGCGCCTCATCGAGGCCGCCCGCGCCAACGGCCTCCTCCTTCTCGGCTGCGGCCTCTACGCCAATTCGATCCGCATCCTGGTGCCGCTCACCGTCGGCGACGCCACGCTGGAGGAGGGCCTCGCTGCGCTCGAGCGTTCCCTGCGGGCTGCCGGCGCCGTCTGACCCCGGCCCGTCGATGCGTCCGGACGCCGCCGGCTGGATTGCAGCAGGCGCGAGACACAACGACGGTGAAGCGATGCGGCGTTCGTGGCTCCCGAAAGGGCCGGGTTGCCCACGGAAGGGACTCCGGACCTGGCGAAAGGCGAACGCTTCATCGGGCGTTCACGTCCAGAACACGGGGCCTGTGGTCGGAGAGGCGGATGTGGGCGTTGGCGGATCGCGCCGCCTGAAAGGTCTGTTGGTAGTGCGTGCCGCGGCTCAGGAGGCTGGTCATCACGGCGTCGGAGACCAACAAATATATGATCGTGCCCGGCTTGAAGCAGCGCGTGACCATGCCGCGCAGCGCTGCGCGGGCGCCCGGCTGGGCCAGCAGCGCCACGAAGTGGGCTGCCAGATCGTTCGACACGATGTTGACGACATCGACGCCGTTGCGGTTGGCGATGGGGGCCGCGCGGCAGATGGCGCTGAACAGGGCTTCCATCGTGTCCTGAGTGCCCCAGCCGACGCGGTAGACCATATCGCCGGTTCCGCCGCGCCGGGGCATGAAGGCCGCGACCCGGCTGTCGACCGTGCTGTGTCCGCCAACGACCTGATAGACAGCAATGACGACGCCCATGGCTCTTTCCTGTGCGGTTCCCCGGAATCGTCTTCGCCGCCCGACCCCAGCCGTTGCAGCGAGGCTTCATTGCCAAGGAAATTTAGACGATGTCGGCTCGGTCGTCACCGGTCGCGGGCTCCTGCCCGCATCACGGGTTCATGCGGCAGCCGCCGCAATCGCCCCGGTCCCATGAACCTTCGCCCGAGGGCGGCGGATCGTCGGCCGGCGGAGCAGGTGGAGCTTGAGGTCGAAGACGCTGTGGACGGCGGCATGGGCGTCGCGGAACGCCTGGGCGAGGGCTTGGACTGGAGCGCCCGATGCGTCTGCTTTCGCCGCCGGAGAGGCGATGTGAGCATGTGGCCCGATTGGTCGCCCTCGTCCCGCCACGGACGCTATGAGGTCATGCAGACTGGGAGTGACGTTGCAGTCCGCACGGAGATACGGCGCTGCTGAAATTCGGCGCGCGCGCCACGCTTCGGAAAAGCACGTCGACTTAGTCCGGTAGCGCGCGCAGATGGGCCAGGCTGGCCTCCACGCTCGGCCAGTAGGGGGCGGGCGGGAAATCGTGCTCCACGAAGTAGTGTTCGGCGCCGGCGGCGTCCGCGGCGCGGATCAGGGCTGCGAAGTCGAGGATCCCGGCGCCGACATCGGTCATCCCGCCATCGGGCGTCGCGTCCTTGAGGTGGACCAGCTTCACCCGCCCGGTCAGCCGCTCGATGACCGTTTTGGGATCCTCGCCGCCCTTCTTGAGCCAGTAGACGTCGAGCTCGAAATCGACGAGGTCCGGATCGGTCTCGCCCACCAGACGATCGAAAGGCCGGACGCCGTCTGTGCTCTCGAACTCGAAGTCGTGGTGGTGGTAGGCGACCCTCAGACCCGCCGCCCGGGCCCGCCGCGCGAAGACGCCCAGGATCGCTATGACGGCCGGCCAGTCGCGCTGGTCCGGCAGCACATAGGGCATCACCAGATAGCGGCAGCCCAGCGCCCCGGCCATGTCCAGCACGGCGTCCGGCCGCTCCGCCATGTCGGCGAGGCCGACATGGGCCGAGGGGCAGTCGAGCCCGATGTCGCGCATGCGCGCCGCGAAGCCGGCGAAGTCCGAGCCGAGCGGCGCGGCGAACTCGACCGCGTCGTAGCCGACCTCGCGAATGCGCTCGAGCGTGCCCAGGGGGTCGGCCGCGAAGGGCTTGCGCAGGGTGTAGAGTTGCAGGCCGATCGGTCTCACGGGCTTACAGGCCTCCCTGTTGCAGAAGATCCGCGGCGTGGTTCGCGGTTCGCGCGGCGATCGCCATGTAGGTCAGCGATGGGTTCATCGAGGCGCTGGAAGTCATCACCGCGCCGTCCGAGACGAACAGGTTGGGCACCTCGTGCGCCCGCCCCCAGCCGTCCAGCACCGATGTCGCCGGATCGCGGCCCATCCGCGCCGTGCCCATCTCGTGGATGCGGTCGCCGGGCGGCGTCAGCTGTTCGGCGGCTTCCTCCCAGGGGGTGATATCGACGCAGCCGGCAGCTCTCAGCATGTCCGCCGCATCCCGCGCCGCCGCGCGCATCATCGCATATTCGTTGGGGCCGTGGGTCGCCTCGATGATCGGCACCGGCATGCCCCAGCTGTCCGTCCGGATGGCTGACAGGGTCACGCGGTTTTCCGGGTCGGGCAGCACCTCGCCGAAGGGGAGGAGCGAGAAGTGCCAGCCGTGCAGCCCTTCGTCGTCGCCGCCGCCGACGCCCTGGGCGAAGCTTTCCGCCCGCCGCGAGCGGGCCGCACCGCCCTGCATGCCGAAGCCGCGCAGGTAAGGTTGCTCCCGCTCGGTCAAGTTGGCGTAGCGCGGGATGTAGACCCCGGTCGGCCGGTCGCGCTGGTCGTACACGCCGGCGAAGCCTGGCATCTTGCCGACGACCGGCTTGCTGCTGACGTGGTCCATCAGGTTTCGGCCGACCTGGTCGCTGCCGTTGGCGAGGCCCCGCGGGAACACGTCCGACTTCGAGTTCAGCAGCAGGACCGCGGTGTTGATGGCCGAGGCGTTGAGGAAGACCATCCGCGCCTCGAAGGTCTCGCCGCCCTTGTCCGTCCGGTTGACGGTCCGCACGCCGGTGGCGCGGCCGGTGGCCGGGTCGTGAACGACGCTGACCACGACCCGGTCGGTCAGGACGGTCAGGTTGCCGGTATTGAGGGCCGCCGGCAAGGTCGCAGCCTGGGTCGAGAAATAGCTGCCCAGAGGACAGCCGTGATGGCAGCGGACATGTTGTTCGCATCGCTTCCGGCCCATATCCATCTGGGCCTTGGCGACGCGGCTGAGGTTGGCGGTCCGCCCCATGATCATGCGGCGGGTCGGGAAATCGGCCTCGATCCTGGCCTTGGCGGCCAGCTCGACGTCATTGAACGAAAAGGCCGGCAGGAAGTCTCCGTCCGGCAGCTGTTCGAGGCCGTCGTAGTCGCCGCTGATCCCGGCGAAGGCCTCGACGTGGTCGTACCAGGGTTCGAGGTCCTCGTAGCGGATCGGCCAGTCGACGCCGTGACCGTCCTGGAGGTTCGAGAGAAAGTCTTGCGGGCCCCATCGATAGGACTGCCGCCCCCAGGTCAATGATCGTCCGCCCAGTTGATAGCCCCGGATCCAGCGATAGGGCTTGCCGGGCGCGGTCTCGTACGGATGGTCGTGATCGCTGGCCCAGAAGGCCTTGTTGGAGTTGAACAGGGCGTAGGAAACCCCGACGTGATAGGGATAGTGCAGATCCTTCTCGTCCTGAGGGATCTGGTCGTCACGACGCCGAAGCTTGCTAGCCGCATCGTAGCTGTAGCCGGACCCATGCGGGACGTTGGGGCCGCGCTCGAGCATCAGGACCTTCAATCCCCGCTCGCAGAGCTCCTTGGCGACCCAGCCGCCGCTGATTCCGGAGCCGACGACGATGGCATCGAACATCACGCTGTCCTCTCCAATGGCGCCGATCCGTCGAACTGGGAGAGAGCTGCCCGAAGCGCCGCGACCGGATCGCCGCGCGGCACGAACTCATGCCCCACCCATCCCCGGTATCCGAGATGGCGCAGAAGACCGGCGATGGCCCGCCAGTTGATCTCCTGGCGGTCGTCCAGATCGCGCCGGCCAGGTGCCCCGGCCGTGTGGATGTGGCCGATCAGGTCGAAATGCGCCCGGATCGTCCGGCTCAGATCGCCCTCCATCAGCTGCATGTGATAGCCGTCGTAGAGCAGTCGCAGGGCCGGCGAGTCGACGCCCCGGACCACCGCTGCCCCGAACGCCGTGCGGTCGCACTGGTGGCCGGGATGATCGACCTTGCTGTTGAGCAACTCCAGCAGCAGCCGCACGCCGGCCTGCTCGGCATGGGCGGCGACGGGCGCCAGGCCCTCGATACAGGCCGCGATGGCCGGCGCATCTGCGCCGTCGCCGATGCGGTTGCCCGAAAAGACGATGACCGCCTCAACCCCGCCGCGCGCGGCGGCGTCGATGTTCCGCCGCACCTCGTCGGCGAGGCCAGCGTGCAGGGCCGGATCGTTGAACCCGCGCTCCAGGGTGTGGCCCGTCAGGGTGATCAGCGCCAGCCCCGCGTCCCTGGCCACCGGCCAGTGCGCCTCGGGCAGCATCTCCACGCCTTGCGCCCCGGCCGCCGCCGCTTCGCGCAGCAGCGTGGCGGGCTCGACCTCACGGCCCAACGTGAAGGACCACCAGGCGAAGCTCTGCCGCATCACGTCCCCGTCTCGCACAGCGCCGTCCAGCTTCCGTCCGCCGCAGCGCTGCGCACCGCCGCCTCGATGAACCGCACCCCCTCGACGCCGGCGCTCACGCCGGGCAGGTCCAGGACCGTCGGCGGCGGCGTCTGCCCGGTCCGGTGCGCGGAAACGAGGTCCGCCGCGTCGGCGTAGATCTGCGCGAAGCCTTCAAGATAGCCTTCGGGATGCCCTGCCGGGATGCGCGTCGCCGCCTGCGCCGCTGCCGACAGGCCAGGGCCGCCGCGCCGCAGGATGCGTGGCGGCTCGCCCAGCGGCGTGTGGCGCAGCATGTCCGGATCTTCCTGCGCCCACTCCAGGCCGCCGTTCGCGCCATAGACCCGCAATCTCAGTCCGTTCGCCGCCCCGACCGCCACCTGGCTGGCCCAGAGCTGCCCCCGCGCCCCATTGCGCCAGCGCAGACGAAGCTGCACGTCGTCGTCGAGCCGCCGGCCCTCGACGAACCGCGAGGTCTCGGCGCTGACCTGATCCGCAGGCGCGCCGAGGACGAAGGTCGCCAGGTGATAGGCGTGGGTCGCGATGTCGCCCAGCGCCCCGCCGGGTCCGGCCCGGTCCGGATCGCCGCGCCAGTCGGCCTGCTTGTTGCCGGGCAGCGGCCTCGCCAGCCAGTCCTGCGCATACTCGGCCTGGACCACCCGGATCGCGCCCAGCGCTCCCGCCGCCACCATGGCCCGCATCTGCCGGACCATCGGATAGCCGCTGTAATTGTGGGTCAGCACGAACGGCGTGCCGGTCCGCGCCGCCGCCGCCGCGAGGTCCAGCGCGTCCGCGAGACAGGTTGTCAGGGGCTTGTCGCAGATCACCGCGATCCCGGCATCGAGGAAGGCCCGCGCCGGTCCGTGGTGCAGATGGTTGGGCGTGACGATGGCCACCGCGTCGATCCGGTCGGACCGCGCCGCTTCGGTCTGCGCCATCGCCCGCCAGTCGCCGTAGCAGCGCTCCTCGCCGAGGCCGAGCGTCCGTCCGAAGGCGCGCGAGCGACCGGCGTCGCCGCTGAACGCTCCGGCGACGAGGGACCAGCGGCCGTCCAGCCGCGCGGCCATGCGGTGCACCGCCCCGATGAAGGCGCCCTCGCCGCCGCCGATCATCCCAAGAGACAGGCGCATCTCAGCGATCGAGGCCCAGCAGTCTGCGATTGGCCGCCGCGTCCACGCCGGTGGCCACGAAATCGTCGAAGTTCTTGCCGGTCACCTGGATGATGTGATCGCGGATGAAGGCCGCGCCCTCGCGCGCTCCATCGACCGGATCCTTCAGCGCGCATTCCCACTCCAGCACCGCCCAGCCGCGATAGCCGTACTGGGCGAACTTCGAGAAGATGGCCTTGAAGTCGATCTGGCCGTCGCCGAGCGAGCGGAACCGCCCGGCCCGCTCCTTCCAGGGCGCATAGCCGCTATAGACGCCCTGTCGCCCGGTCGGCCGGAACTCCGCGTCCTTGACGTGAAACATCCGGATGCGCTCGTGGTAGAGGTCGATATAGGCGAGATAATCCAGCTGCTGCAGCAGGAAGTGGCTCGGATCGTAGAGCAGGCAGGCGCGGGGATGGTGGTCCACGCGCTCCCAGAACATCTCCACGGTCGTGCCGTCGAACAGGTCCTCGCTCGGGTGGATCTCGTAGCAGAGATCGACCCCGGCCTCGTCGAAGGCGTCGAGGATCGGCCGCCAGCGCCGGGCCAGTTCGTCAAACGCCGCCTCGATCAGCCCGGCCGGCCGCTGCGGATAGGGGTAGAGATAGGGCCAGGCGAGAGAGCCGGAGAAGGTGACATGGGCATCCAGTCCCATCCGCCGGGACGCCTTCGCGCCCAGCAGAACCTGCTCCACCGCCCAGGCCTGCCGCGCTGCCGGATTGCCGCGCACCCTGGTCGGCGCGGCGCCATCGAACATCTCGTCATAGGCCGGATGCACCGCCACCATCTGGCCCTGGGTGTGGGTCGACAGCTCCGAGACCTCAAGTCCGGCCTCGGCCAGAACCCCCTTGACCTCGTCGCAATAGGCATCGCTTTCGGCGGCCAGCTTCAGGTCGAACAGCCGCCGGTCCCAGGTCGGAATCTGAACGCCTTTGAAGCCGAGATCGCCGGCCCAACGCGCGATGGCTCCCAGGCTGTTGAACGGTGGCGCGTCGCCCGCGTACTGCGCCAGAAAGATCGCCGGCCCCTTCATTTGTCCTCCCTTGAAGGGCCGCCTGCTTCGGGCCGCCCGTCCCCTGTTCGCTAGAGGCTAGCATGCACGGAGGCTTTGGCGAGCGGCTCGTTCGCCGGTCGTCGGCCTCCGCCCGGCGGGCCTCAGGCGATCCACCAGAGGGACCCGCCTCCGGGCTGAGCATGGTCAGCTTTCGACCGGCACAACCTTTAGGGGCCGTCGCCTGGTGCCATTGGGCGGCGGTGGCCGGCGATGGCCAGGGCGAGCGCGGCAGCGGTGAGCAGGCCCGCGGCGGCGAAGGTCGCGCGCATCCCTAGGGCGACCGCATCGGACCCGGCGGCTGCGATGTCCGGCGCGCCGGAGCCGGAAGCGAACACCGCACCCATCGCCGATGCGCCGGTCAGCAGTCCCAGACTACGCGACAGGTTGAGCAAGCCCGAGATGACACCCCGGCGGTCTTGGCCGATGCCGGACATCACCGCCGTGTTATTGGCCGTCTGGAACAGCGCGTAGCCGGCGGTGATCACGACGATGGGGACGACATAGCCCGCGACGCCTAGCGCGCGGGGCAGCAAGGCAAGGAGGGCGCAGCCGGCCGTCATGGCGGCGAGTCCGGCAGCCGTCATGCGGTGCGCTCCGACGCGATCGGCGAGGCGGCCGGCGGGTACGGCGGTCATCGCTGCCGCCAAGGGACCGATGGACAGGACGATACCGGCGAGTGCCGCGTCGATGCCGAGCGACCGCGAGAGATAGAACGGGCCGACGACCAGCGTCGCCATCACAACCGTAGAGACCAGCGCGCTCATGGCGAGGCTGGCGCGCAAAGCCGGATCGGCGATCGTCACGAGGTCAATCAGGGGCGAAGAGGACCGCCTCTCGACGAGCCCGAACAGGCCTAGGCCTAGGCCGGCCGCCATCAGAAGCGCGAGATTGACTGGACCGAAGCTGCCGCGCCCCATCGTCATGGCAAGCGCATAGGCGGCGAGCGTCAAGGCGAGCAGAAGCATGCCCGGCGCGTCAAATCGGGCTTTGTTGGAGTTCGGGCGCTCCCGATCGGGCGGAAGGTGGCTGTACGCCAGCCACAAGGCCAGGATTGCTGGCGGCACGGCCGCGAGGAAGATCGCCCGCCAGCCGAAGGCGGCGATCAGGACGCCGCCGAGCGAGGGCCCGAGCGCGGTGCCCATCGCCGACATGGTTCCGAGCAGACCCATTGCGCCGCCGGTCTTATTCTTCGCGACCGTCTCGCCGACAAACGCCATGGAGAGCGCCATCATGACGGATGCGCCGAGGCCCTGCGCCGCGCGGCCGGCGACCAGTAGCCAAAGGGACGGCGCGAGGCCGCAGAGAGCCGAGGCCGATGCGAAGAGCGCCAACCCGGCCAGCAGCATGCGCCTGCGACCGACCATGTCGCCGAGGCGCCCGACGCTGACGATGAGCGTGGTGGTGGCGAGGAGATAGGCCAGCAAGACCCACTGGACGCCCCGGAAGGAAGCGTCGAAGGCCTGCGCCAAGTCCGGCAGGCCGACATTGGCGATGCTGGAGGCGAGCGAGGACAGCAGCATGGACAGCGACAGGCTGACGAGCGCCCATCGGGCCGAGCGCAGCCGGGGCCCTTCTCCCGTTGCGGCTCCACTTAGGATCGGGGTGATCGGCTTCAAGGGACCTCTCCGTAGCTGGGCGGCTCGCGGATGGAGCCGCTGCAGATTTAGAGCCCTTCAATTGGTTGCGGAACGCGCACCATTTGCACTTTATTCATGCGTTCAACGCCATGGCTCAACGAGCGTGTGTTAGGCTTTGGTTATGTCGATGCCTGATCTCAACCTGCTGGTCACACTCAATGCGTTGCTCGCGGAGGGTAGCGTGGCGCGCGCCGCGCACCGGCTGCGGCTCAGTCCCTCGGCGATGAGCCGGGCGCTGGCGCGGCTGCGAACAGCGACGGGCGATCCGCTGCTGGTCAGGGCTGGGCGCGGCCTTGTCCCCACTCCGCGGGCGCTGGAGCTTGCCGCGCGGGCCGGCCGGCTCGTTGACGAGGCGCAGGCGATTTTGCGGCCGGCCGAGATGCTGGATCTCAAGTCGCTCGCGCGGACGTTCACGTTGCGGGTCAGCGAGGGCTTCGTCGAGAACTTCGGCCCGAAGCTTGTCTCCCGCGTTGCGGCAGAGGCTCCGGGCGTGCGGCTCCGCTTTGTGCCGAAGCCAGACCGGGACAGTGCCGCGCTGCGTGACGGCAGCGTCGATCTTGAAGCGGGGGTCGTCGCTCAGGCGTTGGGTCCGGAGTTGCGGACGCAGGCTCTGTTCCGCGACCGCTTCGTCGGTGTCGTCCGCAAGGGGCACGCGCTGTGCCGGGGCAGGATAACAGCGGCGCGCTTCGCCGCCGGGCGGCATGTCGCCGTTCTGCGGCCGGGACTGGACAGGGGACCGATTGACGATGCGCTGGCGGAGATCGGGATGGAGCGGCAGGTCGCCGCGATCGTCGGCGGCTATTCGGGCGCGCTGGCGCTGGCGCGCACCTCGGACCTCATTGCCAGCGTTCCTGAACGCCACACCGGACTGCTTCGCGCCGGGCTGCACAGCTTCCCGCTTCCCATCCCGATTCCCAGGATCACGATCTCGATGCTCTGGCATCCACGGCAGGACGCCGATCAGGCCCATCGCTGGCTGCGGACAAGGGTGCGGGATGTGCTAGCGAGCTAACTGGTCCTGTGGACGATCGGCGAACCTTGCAGGTCCGATGCGAACGGCACACTCCAAGCTTGCCGCAATCCTGAAGCTGGGGGCTGCCGCGCTGCCTTGCAGGTTGCGCGGCGGCCCAATGGGCGCAAGATGGACTGCGGGAAGTCCGATCAGGTCCGGGGAAGCCGATGTTCGATCTCATCATCAGGAACGGCGAAGTCGTCGACGGCACCGGTGCGCCGAAATTTCGCGGCGATGTCGCGGTGAGGGACGGCCGGATCGTCGAAGTCGGCTCCGTCTCCGGCCAGGCGACTCGAACGCTCGATGCCGAGGGTGCGATCGTCACGCCCGGCTTCGTAGACATCCATACCCACTATGACGGGCAGGTCTCATGGGACAGTGTGCTCGCGCCGTCCTCGACGAACGGCGTCACGTCCACCGCTATGGGAAATTGCGGCGTTGGTTTTGCGCCGGCGCGCGTGGACAAGCATGACTGGCTGATCAATCTGCTCGAGGGCGTCGAGGACATTCCCGGCACGGCGCTTGCCGAAGGCCTGACCTGGGATTGGGAGACGTTCCCCGAATACCTCGATGCCATCGCCCGCCGCCGTTACACGATGGATATCGGCGCGCATCTGCCGCACGCGGCGCTGCGCGCCTATGTTATGGGCGACCGCGGGGCAGACCACACCGCCAAGCCCAGCCCCGACGAGATCGCCCGCATGTCCGATCTCGCCTTCGAGGCGCTGGAGGCCGGCGCGCTCGGCTTCTCCACGACGCGCACCGCCTTTCATCGCAGCCGCGACGGCCAGAACATCGGCACGCTCACCGCGACCGAGGAGGAACTTCACGGCATCGCGGCGGCGCTGAAGAAATCGGGCAAGGGCGTCATCCAGCTGATCTCGGACGCCTATCTCACCGATGACGATGCCTTCGCGTCGGCCGAACTCCGCCTTATCCGCGGTCTCGCCAAGGCCACGGGACGCAAGCTCTCCTTCACCGTCCAGCAAAACGACGATGCGCCCGACCGCTGGCGCTTCATCTTCGCCGAGATCGAGGCGATGCGCGCCGATGGCCTGGACGTCAGCGCGCAGGTCGCGCCGCGGCCGATCGGCGCGATCCTGACCTTCGCCTCCACCTCGAACCCCTTCGTCGCGACCCCGACCTATCGGCGCATCGCCAAGGAGACGGACGGGGATGTCGAGGCCCGCCTCGTTGCGCTGCGCGATCCGGCCGTGAAGGCGCAGATCCTGGCCGAGCATGTCCACGTCAACCTCAAGGGCAATGGCGGCGTCCTCACCAAGGGCTATCGCCGGATGTTCCGCCTGACCGATCCGGTGGACTACGAGCCTTGCGCTGCAGACTCGCTGCAGGCCGAAGCGGATCGCGCCGGGCGCGACGTTGCCGACTACGTCTATGATGTGTTGCTGGAAGAGGGCGGCAGGCGCCTCGTCTATCTCCCCATCAACAATTACTTCTACGGCAACCTCAACGACGTGCACGCCATGATGACCGGCGCGCATACGCTCTTCGGCCTCTCGGACGGCGGCGCGCATTGCGGTACGATCTGCGACGGCTCGTTCCCGACCAGCACGATCGCGCTCTGGTCGAAGGGCAACAAGGCCGGGCGCGCCATGCCGCTTGAATCGCTCGTCCACGGCTACACCCAGCGCAATGCCCACCATGTCGGCTGGCGCGACCGCGGCGCGATCAGGCCCGGCCTCCTCGCTGATCTCAATGTCATCCGCCTCGGCGAGCTGAACCTCAGCCCGCCGGTGATCGCGCACGATCTCCCGGCCGGCGGCTCGCGCCTGCTGCAGGCGCCGCGCGGCTACCGCTACACCGTGAAGTCCGGAGCGGTGACGTTCGAGAACGGCGCCTGGACGGGCGAGACGCCCGGCACATTGCTCCGCGGCGCGCAGGGCTAGATCGACCGCGCGCGGCGTCCTCTCGCCGCTGTCGCATCTGCCCCGGGCAGAACCCGTGCCGTCACCCGCCGGGCTTCAGACGGCGGCCGTGGCGCGCCAGCAAGGCCTCAAGCCCGCCAAAGCGAACCACGCGGAACTCCTCTGCGGCCGCAATGCCATGGCGCTCGCCCACCTGGCGTGCCGCGCCGCGGACCAGCATCGCGACGAATTCGTCGAGGTCTCCGCCGGCAGCGATCTCGTCGAGCATGGGAAGGCTCCACCCGCCCGTCCGCGCCTGGAGCCGGAGTTGATTGACGTAGTTGCCCATCATCGTGTGGTGACACTGGGCTGCGGCAAGCTTGCGATCCAGCACGGCGGCGATGTCGATGACGTCGGTCACGCGCGTCACGGACCGCCCGAAATACCAGCGTTCGAAGCAGCCGTGCGGCTCGAGGCCCTCGGAAAAATGCTCGGGATGGTGGAGCGGGAACTGACTTGTCCAGAAAGCTTCGTCGGTCGCGGCCGCCAGCTTGATGTGATCCTGGTTGTCCTCGCCCCACATGGCGTAGGGGTCGAACGAGACCAGTGCGTAGGGCCGCAGGCGACGGATCTGGCGGATCACCGCCTCCCGCAGAGCGACCTCGCTGGCGTCGCCCAGTACATCGGTTGCCCAGCCGAGATCCACGGTATCGGCAAGGCCGAGCACGGCCGCGGCCTCGCGGAATTCCCTGGCATTGGCGGCAATGGTCGCCGCTTCGTCCGGTCCGGCCGAATCCCATCGATCATCCGTGACCCGCAGGCACACGACCCGCCAGCCGGCGTCCGCCCAGCGGATGATGGTTCCGCCCAGAAAAAGGGCAGGGTCGTCCGCATGCGCCACCACCAACAGGATGGTCCGCCCCTCGCCGGGCATGATCACCGTGGGCTCGTTCATGGATGGCAGGCTAGGAGCGGGGCCGGGGGCCGTCAATTTTCCGTCTGCGGCGCCGGCCGCCACCGGCTGTTCCTCATGCCGTTGCCTAGTCGTCGAAGCCGACAAACACAGCGGCATCATCGACGGGCTTGCGCCGCGAGACCACGGCATTCGCCGGAAAGGTCTCGTCGGGAAAGCCCATGGCGATGCAGATCATGATGACCTGGTCGTCGGGAATGCCGGCGTGCTCGCGCACGACGGGCGACTGCATGATCCCCTGGCTGTTGATGACGCAGCCCAGTCCCCTCGACCACGCCGCGTTCACCAGCGCATTGGCCACGGCGCCGCAATCGAAGGGCGCGACGTCGCCGCCATGGATGGACCTGTCATAGGTCACGACGATCGAGACGGGCGCGTCGAACTGGCGAAAGCCGCGCAGCACCCAGTCCGTCCGCTTCTCCTTGTTGTCCCGTTCGATGCCCATGGCCGCAAACAGCTGCTTTGCGATCTCGATCTGTCGCGCCCTGTGCTCCCCGGCGTATTCGCCGTGGCTTCGAAATTCCCGCGACGACGGCACGCCCGCCAGGTTGCGCTCCGTATTGCCGGCCCGGATACGGTCGAGCGGAGCGCCCGCGACCACGTAGAAATTCCAGGGCTGCGTGTTGAGCGACGACGGCGCGCGCATCGCGATCTCGATGATCTCCTTGATCAACGCCTTGGGAACGCGGTCGGGCTTGAACCCGCGGATGCTGCGGCGTCCCAGGACGACCTCGTCGAAGCTCAATGCCGAAGCTGCCATCTCGTTCCCCGGTTCGCGGCCCTGCCGGCGCCTGCGCGCCATGTCCCACAAGACGGAGCGGGCCGCGCCGCGTCAAGCTGCCGGGCAAGGCGCACCCAGGCCGCCGGCCGGCGGCCTTGCGGGTCATGCGGTCAGGCAGGACGGGTCCTCGGACTGGTGCCGCCCTGGAGCGCAGGCCCCGCAGTCGTCTTGTGCGAAACCCGGGTTAGGCGACGTTCAGCATGCGCATGGGGGTGGCGCCGGCGTGGGCCGAGTACCGCACGACGTGAGCTTCTATCTCGTTGAGGTCGTGCTCCAGGCGAAGCAGGGCGTCGGCCGATACGCCCGAATCGTCGGCCGGTCTCATCATGAGTTCCCAGAACGACAGGACATGCTCGGCGACGGCTTGGGAATTGACGAACTGCGTGACCGCGTCCGGCAGATCTCCCAGATAGGCGCCGAGGTCGGTGATCTTCTCGCTTGCGATGATCTGGGCCCGCCGCTCGGTGCCGAACCGGACCGCCGCCTTCGAGACGGCGGCAAACGCCCGCCGCGCCAGCGCATAGATACGATCCCGCGCTTCGTCGGCATCCTCCCGGCTGAGATGGCTGGAGAAGCCGAAGATGCGCGTCGCTCTCAGGTGCCGGATGCGGGTCGAGAACCGCTGCTGCAGTGGGGTCAGCCCGATCTCGAATCGCAATGCGCCCTTCCAGGCAGCGACGATCGACGGCCAGCGCGATTCCGGAAGGCCCAGCGAGGTCATGAAGTCGGCGGCCGCCTTGTCCAGGCGCGGTCCGAACATGGCATCGACGAACCGGGGCACCCGGGCGACATCTCCACCGGCCATGACAACCAGCGGCGTGACCTCCTGGACGATGAAGGACCTGATCCTTGCATCATCGAGGAGCGAGACCTGCAGATAGTCCTCTGCAACGCCGTAAGCGCCGCCCCTGAGCAACTCGCCCAGCAGGAAGGGATCGAAGGTCGGCAGCTTGTCCAGGCGCTCAAGCAGCGCTGCGTCGGGCGAAATCGGACCGGGGAAATGATCTGTCTGGGTCTTCAGCCCCAGCCACTGCCTCATGACGCTCTTGTAGGAGCGCTCGCCCACGAATAGCGCGACGGCGCCCTGGCCAAATGATCGCCCGTCCAGGGGCATCAGGACCTTCGTGGCGAGGGCAGGCGCGGCATCGAACAGCGCGCGCTCGTGCTCCCGGATCTTGTGCTTGATCAGCAGTGCGTGATTGAGCGGCTGCGACTGAAAGAAGCGCAGGTGCGATGGCCGGCCCGCATCCTGGAGGCCGGCGGTGGTCAGGTGGAGATTGAGCACGCGCCAGCTCGATCGTGCGCCCGCCAGGCGTTCGAGCTGCTGAGCCTCCCGGCCCTTCAGAACCAGCATTCCTGAAACCCTCCGATCTGGAAAGTTTTACTCAAGGTCCGGATAACGATTCGTTCAGAGATGTCGTTAACGCCCATCGGTCCATCGAAGAAACATCGGGGAGCGTCGGTGAACGGCCTCCGGTCGACCGGCTCGTTCGAGCGCCGAAGCCGGGCGCCCCTCAGCTGCCGGCGCGCCGCTTGCGGACTTCGCTCTGGACGCGCACGACGTGCGCTCTCGCGGTGCCGATTTGTGAATTTTGAATGACATCGGCGTGAAGTTGATCCGCCTCAACCGGACTGTCTTGGAAGCTGTCTAGCTTCGCACCGACTTCACTCATCCAGGTTGAGGCGAGAAATGGTAACCAAGAAGACGTCTGGCGATCCGGCCGCGCAGGAAGCTGAGGCATCGGGTGTCCAGGAGGCCTTGAAGTCGGGAATGGCTGTGCCCGCTGCCATCATGGCCGGAGCGCTGCGCTTTTCGGCGAGCCGCCTGCTCGCTCAGGCCGATCACCTGCTGCGACTTTCGGCGTGCCGCGACCTTGCCGAGGCGTCGCGCCTTCAACGCGAGTTCCTGGCAAGTTCGCTCGAAAGCTACAAGGACGAGGCAAGCCTCGTCGCAGAGCGGCTCCATATCGGGCGCAAGGCCTCTTAGCCGGCTCGGCACTGCTGATGCCCGGCGGCCTAGCGCCGGGTTCGGGCGGCTTTGGCAATCGGACCAGGGAAGACAGGAAATTGGTGGGAAGTCTCGGTTCTCAAATCGCGGCGCCGGAAAATCTGGCGACCGCAGGTGGGGTGGCGCCGTCCGCCAGTTCCGCGGCGCCGGCCTTTGGCGAAGCGGCCGCGGGCAAGCCGGCTCCTGCCGCGCATGATCGTTCGGGCATGCAAGAAAGTCTGCCGGGCGACTCGTTCGAGACGCTGGACCGCATGGCACGGGCCATCGCTGCGCGCGCAACCTTGGGCGTGTCGCCGACCGCCGCCACGATGCCCTGGGTGGATTGGGCGCAACATCTCGTTCGCGCGCCGGGACGGCAGATGGAGCTCGCCTTGCAGGCGGGCCGTTCGGCCGCTCGCCTCATGAAGTACGCCGCAGGCCTCGCCGTCGGACAGCAGCCGCCCAAGCCGTTCGCCCCCGATCCCGGCGACCACAGATTCTCCGATGAGGGCTGGAGCAATCCTCCCTACGCCCTGCTCGAGCAGGGGTTCCTCGCTCAGGAGAAATGGTGGGGTGCCGCGACCGCCGAGGTGCGGGGCATGAAGGCGAAGAACGTCGCCCGTGTCGGCTTCCTGGCGCGCCAGGCGCTCGATGCTTATTCCCCGTCGAATGTTCCCATGTGCAACCCGGCCGTGGTTCGACGGACGGTTGCCGAGGGCGGTCTCAACCTCGTCAGGGGCGCCCGCAACCTGATCGAGGACTTGCTCGGCCAGGCCGCAGGAGACGAGCGGCGGCGTCCGTCCGGGTTCGAGGTTGGCCGCGACGTCGCGTCGACCGAAGGCGCCATCGTGTTCCAGAACGAGCTGATCGAGCTCATCCAGTACACCCCGCGGACGGCGCAGGTTCGCCCCGAGCCCGTCCTCTTCGTGCCCGCCTGGATCATGAAGTACTACATACTGGATCTGTCGCCGCACAATTCGCTCGTTCGCTACATGCTGGACCAGGGCTTCACGGTCTTCGCGATCTCCTGGCGCAATCCCGGACCGCAGGATCGCGACATCTCGTTCGACGACTACCGTACCCGGGGCCTGCTGCCTGCCGTCGCGGCGATCAACGCCATCGCGGGACCGTCGCCGATCCATGCGTGCGGCTATTGTCTCGGCGGCACGCTTCTGGCGATCGCCGCCGCGAAGGAATCCGGCGACGGCGCGGCGCCGTTCGCGTCGTTGACGTTTCTGGCCGCCCAGGTCGACTTCTCGCAGGCGGGCGATCTGATGCTGTTCGTCGACGAGAGCCAGATCGCCTGGCTTGAGGACATGATGTGGGATCGCGGCGTCCTCGACACGCGTTCCATGAAAGGCGCCTTCCAGATCCTTCGCGCCAACGACCTGATCTGGTCGCGCCGGATGCGGGAATATGTGCTCGGCGAACGCGAGGAGGCGAACGATCTCGCCGCCTGGAACGCTGATCCAACGCGCATGCCGTATCGCATGCACGCTCAGTATCTTCGCGGTCTCTTCCTTGAGAACCGGCTCACGGCCGGCAGGTATGCGGTCGAGGGGCGCGTGGTGGCGCTGAAGGACATTTCCGCACCGGTCTTCGCGGTGGCGACCGAGAGCGATCACATCGCGCCCTGGCGTTCGGTGTACAAGTTCCACCTCTTCACCGACACCGAACTGACCTTTGTGCTTACGAACGGCGGCCACAATGCCGGTATCGTGTCGGAGCCCGGGCACGCGGGCCGGCGCTATCGTCTGTCCGCCCGCGCGCCGGGGGCCGGCTATGTCGATCCCGACACATGGAATGCGCGGACCAAGCCGGTTGAAGGATCGTGGTGGCCGGTCTGGAGCGCCTGGCTCGAGGGTCGCAGCGGCGCAATGGCTGCGCCGCCGTCGCTGGGCTCGCCCGGCACGCGCTTCGCCCAGATCCGCCCAGCCCCTGGCGCATACGTGCTTCAGACATGACCGAAAACGGCGTAATCTGAGAGTTGAGGCCCCACTCGAATGCAAGGAATCCGAACATGAACCCACTTGCTGCTTTTCTGCTGGGCGCGGTGACGGGCGCGGCCGCAGCTCTCTATGGTCCTGAAATCGTGCGCCGCGCCCGTCCTGCGGCAAAGCTGGCCATGACCGAGGGAATGGCGGCGCTGCATCAGGCGCGCGTCAAGGGGGCCCAGGTGATGGAAGCCGCCGAAGATCTCTTCGCCGAGGCCAAGCACGAAGTCGAAGGCCGTCTTTTCGGCACGCCGGCGCCGGCGCCCGCCGCCGAGGCCGTCGCGGCCGTCAAGCCAAAGCGCAGGCCGCGCAAGAAGGCGGCCTGATTGGTGGAGCTTCCCACAGCCGAAATCGTCCATACCTCAAGCGGGCGGACGAGGTTCAGATTCGCCGGGCGTCTCGGTGATCGCGATTTCTTCGAGCGTCTGGCGAACCGGCTTGCCGGCCTGGAGGGCGTTGTGGAGATTCGCGCCCGGCCTTTGACCGGCAGCATGATCGTCCTTCACGAGGCGTCGATCGCCGAGGTCCTCGAAAGATGCGTGGGTCTCTTCAAGGTCGGCGCGGGGCAGGGCGCGCCGGAGCCCGGCCCGCTTTCCCTGCCGCAGATCGAGGGCGCTGTCGCCGCTGCGATGACAGGCCTGGCGTTGATGCAGACGGCGCGCGGAAGGGTGCTCCCGCCGGCGCTGACGCTGCTGTGGTATGCGGCGGGCATCGCGGGGCTGCCGGCGCGCAAGTAGTCAGCCGAGCGGCACGGGCTTGTCCCAGGGCGTATCGATGTCCGGCCGGCCGAAATGGCCATAGGTCGCCAGCCGCCGGTAGAACCCTGCTTCCCGCCTCGACTGTGGCAGGCCGCACAGGCCCAGCTGCCGCCCGATGGCGCCCGGCCGGAAGTCCATGGCGTGGCGGATGCGTTCCGCCAGCTCTGAGTCGTCTGAAACGCCCGTACCGAAGGTTTCGACGGAGACGTCCAGCGGCTCCGCCCGGCCGATCGCGTAGGCGGCGTGAACCTCGCAGCGCTTCGCAAGCCCAGCGGCGACGAGCGACACGGCGGCCTGCCGCATCGCATAGGCGCCTATGCGATCGATGCGCGAGGGATCCTTGCCCGACAACGCTGCGCCGCTGTGCCTGGCGATCTCGCCATAGCTGTCGATCCCGGTCTTCCGGCCGGTGAGGCCGGCGTGGCGGGCGGGGCCGCCGACGGCGCCGTCGGTATCGATGTTGATGGAGATCAGCGTCCGTTCGTCCAGTTCGATCCCGGTTTCGCGAGCCGCCTCTCTCAGGATCGCAAGCAGTGCGGCGCGAGCCTCATCCTTCCCCGGGGCCGTTTCCAGGACTCCGGCGGAAATCGCGACCGATGCGACCCCGACGGGGCGGCCGCTGCGATAGCGTATCGCGGCCTGCGTCTTGGCATCGGGCGAGAGCCAATGCAGTCCGCCGGATCGCGCCTCGTCCAGCCGCCGCGCGACGAGGTGTGCCAGCGCCAGAGGCAGAGGCATCAATGCAGGGGTCTCGTCGGTCGCATAGCCGAAGGCATTGACCTGCTCGCTCGACGGCGCATCGTCGGCCAGGATCAGCCGTTGGCTCAACGGCAGTTCTTGCAGCTGGACCAGGACCGAGCATTTCCTCGCATCGAAGCTGCCGCGGTCGTACCCGACGGCGCCGATCGCGCGTCGCGCGATGCCGGCGAAGTCGCAATTGCTCTCGCTCGCAACGCGTACGGCGAGAAAGACGACGCCGGAAGCGATCGCGCACTCCGCCGCGATCCGCGCGGCCGGGTCCTCGCTCAGGACGGCGTCGATGCAGGCGTCCGAGATGAGGTCGCACAGCTTGTCGGGATGGCCCATCGTGACCGATTCGGAGGTGAAGATCGTCTCCGCGCTCATGCCGGTCGTCTCCCGCTTGGCGTCTGCCGCCATAGGCGGCCGAGAATCTCGTTCGCGATCGTTGCGCCTCCGGCCGAAAGCGCTGCTCTGGCTGCATCCCGTCCGCTCATCGGAGCGAGGTTCAGCAGCCGGCGCAAGGGGGGCAGAAGCTGGGCTCCGGCCTGAAGCGCGGCCGAGAGGGCGACGCTGCCATAGAGCCATGGCCCGGCAGGGCGGGTTGCGATCTCGGCCAGTCCGTGCGTCTCCGAGCGCGACGCGAAAGCGTGCAGCAACTGGGCCATCGTCAGGCTGTGAAAGGCGGTGGGCGAGCCGGGCGTGCCGAGCGTCCGGCCGGCGAAGGCCGCAAGGCTGATCACCGCTCCTTCCGACAGAACCCGGCGGTAGTCGCGCGCCTGCATGATGTGGGCCTTGGGGTCGTGAGGGGGACGCTCGAGAACGTCGGTCTCGGGCGGCTCAAGCCCCAGAGCGATCGCCGGGAACACGTCCGTCACCAGATTCAGCCACAGAAGCTGGAGCGGCGTCAGCGGCTCGGCTTGGCCGAGAAGCGAAGCCGCCACCATCGTCATCGTCTCCGAGGCATTGGTGGCCACCAGATAGCGCAGGACCTTGCGGATGTTGTCATAGGTCGAGCGGCCGAGTCTGAGGGCGTCGATCACTCCGCCCAGATCGTCCGACCCCAGCACGATGTCGGCGACGTTCCGGGCTACGTCGGTGCCTTCTGCGCCCATTGCGATGCCGACGTCGGCGGCGCGAAGGGCTGGACCGTCGTTGATTCCGTCGCCTGTCATGGCGACCATGTGGCCGCCGGCCTGCAGCGCGCGCACGATGTTCAGCTTTTCGGAAGGGTTCACACGCGCAAAGACGTGAAGGTCCCGGACCAGTCCTTCCAGAAGATCGAGCGGCAGTCCCGACATCTGTCCGGCGTCGAGCGCACGCAGCTCGTCGCTGCCGGAAAGCCCGATCTGTCGCGCAATGGCCAGCGCCGTCGCGCTCTGGTCGCCGGTGATCATCACGGTGCGGACGCCTGCGGCATGCAGCTGCCTCAGCGAGGGCACGACGCTGGCCCGGACCGGGTTGGTGAGCCCCGCAAGGCCGAGCCATACGAACCCGCCGCGATCGGTCACGCCGCCGCCGGGCTTGTGCGCCGCGGCGAGCACGCGCAGCGCGCCGCCCGCCATCTTCGCGTTGGCCTTCAGGATCGCGGCGCGATCGGCGGCGGTCAGGGCGCGCGTCCTGCCCTCGGCCGCAACTTGGTCGCACAGCGAAAGAACCTCGACGGGGTCTCCCTTCACCATGACCATCGGCTCAGGTCCGCCGTGCAGCGTCGTCATGCGCTTGCGGCCCTCGGCCCGCCGCAGCATGGCGCGTTGCGGCCGGCCGCTTCGCAAGGCACGGACATCGATCCCGAAATCCATGGCGCCCTGGACGAGGGCCGCCTCTGTCGGGCTTCCGGAGATCGAAGTGCGACCGCCGGCCGCCCTCAGTTCCGCCTCGCTGCAAAGCGCCATGACCTCAAACAGCGGTCGCAGTCCCGTAGCCCCGGTCTTCGCTCGTCCATTGCGAAAGGCGACGGCTTCCAGGCCTGCGAGCGCGGCCGTGATCTGCATGCGGTTCTCGGTGAGCGTTCCGGTCTTGTCGAGGCTGACCGTATCGACGGCGCCAAGCGACTCGACGGCATCGAGCCTGCGCACCAGGACATCGCGTTCCTTCATCGCCTCCACGCCCAGCGCCAGCGTCGTGGTCGCGACGGCTGGCAGGCCCTCGGGTATGGCGGCGACGGCCAGCGATATGGCGCTGCGTATCAGCGGCACGAGCGGCTGTCCGCGTAGAAGGCCCAGCAACACCATGCCGCCGCAGACCAGGCCGTTGACGGCGATCAGTTCCCGCTCGACACCGCCAAGCTCACGCTCGATTTCGGTTTTCGGCGGCCGTACCGTACCCAGCAGGCTGTGCACGCGGCCGATCTCGGTGTGCTTGCCCGTCGCAATCACGATCGCCCGGCCATAACCGCCGGTTACGGAGGTTCCGCGATAGGCCATGTTGATCCGGTCGGCGAGCGGTTGGTCCTCGGGAAGGCGAGCGGACCAGTCTTTCAGCACCGGCAGCGCCTCTCCGGTAAGCGCCGACTCGCTCATGGTCAGTTGATCGGCCGAGATCAGGCGGGCGTCGGCGGGCACGATGCCGCCCGGCTCCAGCAGGATCAGATCCCCGGGCACCAGCTCGGCGGGGTCCAGGAGCAGCCTTCTGCCGTCGCGCACGACCGCGACGGGTTGCGGCGGCTGATCCAGAAGCCCGGCGATGATGCGCTCGGCGCGGGACTCGCTGGCGGTGGCGATCACGGCGTTGATGGCAACCACACCGGCAATGACCGCCGCATCGACGAGTCCGCCGGTCACGAGCGAGAGGGCCGCCGAGCCGCCCAGCAGTGCGGAGGGCAGCGTCGCCGCCTGGGCGAGCAGCATCGAAGCGATCGAGCGCTGTTCGGTGCGGGGCAGCATGTTGGGGCCGTATCTGGCCAGCCGGGCCGCCGCTTCGCTCGAACTCAGACCGGCGTCGGCCGGCGTCCGCAACTGGCGAAGCGCCGCCGGGGCGGACAGGCTGTGAGCGGCCAGGGACAGATGCTGCGGCCGGCCGGACGCGGCGTCCGGCGTCGCGGCCGGCACGCGTCCGGCCGCGGCATCGATCGTCGCGGCGAGGCCCTCCACGGACGCCGGGCGGCGGAACCGGACGAGGACCGATCCTGTCAGGCGATCGATCGCAAAGCCGTTGACGCCCGGGCTCGCCGCGAGCGCGTCGGCGACCCGCTCCGCCACGCCCGTGCGCTGGATGATCTTCTCGTGCCGGAAGCGGACGCGGCCGGCGACGGCGCTATGGACGATCGACACGGCCGGAGCTGTATGCGCGCCCGCTCCTGCAACCTTGCCCTTCATCGCCCTTGTCGCCCGTACCCAGACTCTCACGCCAGTCTTGCATCGGACTGTGACAGATTTGTCCGGCGAGCGGCAGGCGGCTCGCGGAGTGTCCGGCAGTATGCGCGCCGCCGAGGGGCTGGACGCGCCAAAGCCTCTTGACGAAAGCGGATAATAATCCTATAATGATTTTGGTCATGGTGCGGTCGATCTGCCCGCACAGGGGACCTGGGAATGGGTCGGCGGGCCGGTCGGGCGAAGATGAACAAAACCCCGATCGCAACGTTCGAATAAAAAGTGGCCGTTTTCCGGGCGTTACGGCGGCCCCCGGGGACCTCAGGGCGGCGCTCGCGCGACGCCTGCCCCGGCAATTGACCTCCGGGCTCGGGAGATCGGCAACCGCCCAGGGCCCCGGCGGAGCCTTGCGCAGGAACTAAAACTGACTACACTCATATCTGATCGGTGTCAGATAGAGCCGCGGGAGCGGCCTGGGCGGCGGTCGATGGAAACGAGCGCCCGGCTCCGGCCGGGAGAGGGAGGACTGAATGACGGCGCGCACCGGGCAACAATATCTCGACGGCCTGCGGGACGACCGCACGGTCTGGCTCGGCAACGAGAAGGTCGACGTTCTGGCCAGCCCCGCCTTCGCGGGGTCGCTCAAGGGCATGGCCGGCTATTTCGACTGGCAGCACGCCCATGCCGCCGACTGCCTTGTGCCCGATCCGGAAACCGGCGCGCCGATGAGCGCCAGCCTGATCGTGCCGAAATCGGCCGACGATCTGCAGCGGCGTCACCGGGCGTTCGACCGCTTCGCGCGCTACTCCAACGGCATGCTGGGCCGCACGCCGGACTATGTGAACGTCACGCTGGCCGGCTTCGTGGCGCGCGGCGACATCTTCAGCGCCAAGGGCAGCACGGTCCACGCCGAGCGCCTGGGGCGCTTCTATCGCGAGGTGGTGGAGAAGGATCTCTCCCTCACCCACACCATCATCCATCCGGTGGTCGACAAGGCCCTGCCCGATACAGAGGGCGTCAACGGCCAGCTCGCCCTCAAGGTGGTCAGGCGCACCAAGGACAGCATCGTCGTGCGCGGCGCGAAGATCCTGGCGACGCTGGGGCCGTTCGCCGACGAGCTCTTCGTCTATCCCGGCATTCCTCAGCCGCCCAATGTCGATCCGGCCGTCCTGCTGGCCTTTTCGATTCCGATGAAGACCAAGGGGCTGATCACGCTCTGCCGCGACCACTACGGCGTCGCCGCCCCGGCGGGCGACAAGCCGTTCTCGTCGCGCTTCGACGAGCAGGACGCCTTCATGATCTTCGACGATGTCGAAATCCCGCTGGAGCGCGTGTTCATCGACGGCGATCTCGACGTCTATAACGGCCTGATGCGGCACGGTTGGGCCGCCAACATCATGCAGCAGACCTGCATCCGTGCGGCTGTGAAGCTGGAATTCGCCTATGAGATCTGCGCCCGCATGGCCCAGGCCACCAATGCCGACAAGCGCCCCGACACGGCGGCGATGCTCGGCGAACTATGGGGTTATGGCTGCCTGACGCGGGCCGCCGTGCAGGCCGCCGAAGCCGGGGCGCGCGACTGGGGCAACGGCGCCTTCTTCCCCGACGACCGCCCGTTGCGGGCCCTGCGCTCGCAGATGCCGGGCTGGATGGTGCGCGCCAACGACATCATCAAGACCATCGGCTCGCACAATCTGCTCGCAACGCCCGCGCTGGAGGCGATCGACAATCCCGAGCTCGGGCCGCTGATCGAGACCTTCATGCCCGGCGCGAACGGCATGAGCGCGCGCGAGCGCGCGAAGCTGTTCCGCACCGCGTGGGACTTCGCGGGCTCCGCCCTCGGCGGCCGGGTCGAGCTCTACGAGCGCTTCTACCTCGCCAGCGCCCCGCGCAATTTCGCGCTGGACCACATGTTCGCGCAGATGGAGCGACCCTGGACACAACTACCCGAGATGATGGCGGCGATCGGCGTCGACTGAACGCCCGCCGTCAGGGCGAAAGCGCAAAGGGCGCGGCCGCTAACGCCGCGCCCCTTCCTTATCGGCCCGCAGTCAGAACTGGCCGAGCGCCACGCGGCGGACCGCCTCGCTGTCGGTCGGCTGATGCCCGACGCGGTGGGTCGGAGCGGGAACCTCCTGCACTGTGTTGGTGAGGCGGCCGATATTGGTGATCTCGACCTCCACCACATCGCCCGGCGACATCGGCCTTGAGTTGGCCGGCGTGCCGGTCAGCACGATGTCGCCCGGCAGGAAGGTGATATGGCGCGACAGATCGGCGAAGATGAAGTCTATGGGAAAGGTCATCTCGCTGACCGGGCCGTCCTGGACGATCTTGCCGTTGATATAGGTCCTGACCGACTGGGCGCGGATGTCGACGCCGCGCACAATGCCCGGACCGACCGGGCAGAACCCGTCCTGGCCTTTAACGCGCAGCATCGAGCCGGCGTCGGTGTCGCGGAAGTCCTGGGCGCCGACGTCGTTGGCGGGGGCGAACCCGGCGAGGTGGTCCCAGACGTCCTCGCGGGCGACGTTCCGCATCGGCTTGCCAACGATCGCCGCGATCTCGCCTTCGTAGTTCAGGTATTTGCAGTCGGCCGGGCGGCTGACCCGGCCGCGATGCGCGTTGAGCGTCGTCAGCGGCTTCTGGAAGTAGGTCGGATTGACCAGCGGCGGCGCCTTGAACTCCAGCCGGCGCGAATCGTAGTTGAGGTGGATGCAGATGATCTTGGTCGGATCGCAGGGTGGCAGGTAGGTCGCCTCCGCCTCGGCGATCGTGCGGCCGTCACCGAGGCGCAGCCGCTCGCCCTCGGGCCGGACCCAGTGCGGCGTTCCTTCATGCAGAATGCGGCGCCACTCCTCGCGCGGTCCGTCGAGCACCGACATGGGCGAACTCCTTCTTGCTATGTTGCGGTCGCAGACGGCGCCCGGCGATTCAGGCCGGAACCATGAAGCCCTTCATCGAGCCCGGCACGGGCGCATGGCCGAAGGCGTCCGACTGATAGTATTCCGACTGCGCCAGCGCCGCGCGGCCTCCCCAGCCGATCTCGTTCATGTAGCCAGACGGGTTCTTGAAGTAGAACGAGAACATCTGGTCGTTCGCATGGCTCCCGGGCTCGATGATGACCGGAAGCCCGGCCTTGACCACGACGTCATAGGCAAGCCCCACGTCCGCCATGTTGTCGACTTCCAGCATCAGGTGGTTGATGCGCTTTTCGCCGGGGCCGGCGAAGGCGAAGGTATGCTGGCGCTCGTTGCAGTTGAGGAACATCAGAGGCACCGTCTGCGGCGCGCCGGGGAAGGCCAGCTTGTATTCGATGCCGCCGCGCATGCCGAGCAGGCGGTAAAACTCGCAGGTCGTGTCCAGCCCGGCGGTCTGCGACTGCATGACATGGCCGAGGCCGCCGCCGCCTGTCTTGAAGCGGCCATGCATCCGGCGGCCCGGATGGAAGGGCTTGTCGAACTGGACATGCGGGCCGTGGAAAATCTCCAGCGCATAGCCGTTCGGATCGGCCAGCATCATGACTTCGAGAACATGGCGCTCCTCGGCCTCGGCCTCCGACCCGATGCGGATCTCGACGCCGGCGGCCTCCAGCTTCGCCGCCATCGCGCGGAACTCGACCTGCCCGGCT
This sequence comes from Alphaproteobacteria bacterium, assembly GCA_016792565.1. Lineage (GTDB taxonomy): Bacteria > Pseudomonadota > Alphaproteobacteria > Micropepsales > Micropepsaceae > JADZAI01. The sequence goes on along the minus strand of JAEUMK010000017.1, from coordinate 1,933 downwards.
ACCCGGAGACCGCTCACCAGCAGATCGTCGCTGCCGTTCTGAACGAGCGCGATGCGATGGTGCCAGTAGTCCATCCTGAGGAAGCACTTCTCGGGATTGTCCGAGGGGACAACTTCCAGCCCCAGCACCTCCGCCGCGAAGGTCTTCCACGCTGCGAGATCGCTCACCCCCAGCGTCAGATAGCCGAGCTCCGTCACCCCAGTCATGTCATCCTCCGGTCTGGCCGAACGATCCCCTGCGGACCGATATGTTCTTGATGTCGGCGTAGAAATCGAAGCTCCAGGAGCCGCCCTCGCGACCGATCCCGGAATTGCGGCTGCCGCCGAACGGCGCCGCGAGATCGCGGATGAAGAAGCAATTGACCCAGAGCGTCCCCGCCACGACGCGCGATGCGATGCGCATGGCGCGCGCTTCGTCGCGGCTGAAGAGAACGCCCGCGAGGCCGTACTGCGTGCCGTTGGCGAGCGCGATCGCTTCGTCATCGGACGAGAAGGTCTGCCAGGTGAGGACCGGACCGAAGACTTCCTGCTGGGCGATCTCCCAGGCCGGATCGACATGACGGAACAGGGTCGGCTGGAAATACAGCGCGCCGAAATTGGCGGGCGAACCGCCCCACAGCGCCTCCGCCCCGTCCGCCTTGGCGCGGTCCACGAAGCCGGCGACGCGCTCGAAGTGCTCCTGCGTGATCAGCGGCCCGACCCGGGTCGCGCCGTCGCGGGGATCGCCGACGACCATGTGGGCGGCGGCGTCGCGGACTTTGGCGAGGAAGACCTCTTCGATCGATGCCTCGACCAGAACGCGTGTGCCTGCAAGGCAGACCTGGCCGGCGTTCATGTACTGGGCGGCGACGGTCTGCGCGGCCGCATCGAGATCGGCGTCGGCGCAGACGATGAAGGGCGACTTGCCGCCCAGCTCGGCGCTCATCGGGGTGATCGAGCGCGCGGCGGCCTGGCCGATCAGCCGGGCGGTGCCGGTCGAGCCGGTGAAGCTGATGCGGTCGATGTCGCCATGATTGACGAGGGCGTCGCCCGCTGTTTCGCCGATGCCCTGGACGACGTTGAGGACGCCCGCCGGGAGGCCTGCGGCGTGCGCGATGTCGGCCATCAGCGAGCAGGTCAGCGGCGCCCACTCGGGCGGCTTGACCACGATCGTGTTGCCGGCCGCAAGCGCGGGACCGACCTTCCACGTCGTCAGCATCAAGGGCGCGTTCCACGGCGTGATCAGGGCGGCGATTCCGGCCGGATCGTAGCGCACATGGTTGATCACGTCCGGGGACTCGATGACGTGGTCCTTCAAAGTCATCGCCCAGTCGGCGAAGAACTCGATGTTCTGCGCGGCGCGCGGCACGACGCGGTGCAAATTGCCGGCGAGCAGCGAGCCGTTGTCCATGGTCTCGACCGCCGCGAGATCCTTGGCCCGCGCCTTGATGCCCTCGGCAAAGCGCTTGAGGACGGGCAGACGGCCTTCAGGGCCGAGCGCCGCCCAGGCCGGAAAGGCCTTGCGTGCCGCATCGACCGCCTCATCGACCACGGCCTTGTTCCCTGCCGCGACACTGCAGAGATGCGAGCCGTCGACCGGCGAGATATCGGCGAAGCGTTCCGAAGCCGAGACGCGGCGGCCGCAGATCCAGTGATCGGTCGATACCTCGACGCCCGCGACGATGGCTGCGTTGTCGGCCACTTCCTGTCCTCCTGCGGGACGCGGCTTGGACCGCGCCGTTTCTTTCGCCAGCGCCGGGCGGGGCGATTCCGGCGCCGCCGCACTGACGATCTTCATTTCTGACTATAGTCAGTTTATCGTGCGCAGCGCCGCCGTCAACCCTCGCGCGCCGCATTGCGCGTCCGCTGCGGTCGCATTGACTTTGGAACGGCGAGGCGGATTGGTTGTCGATCAACACTTGGGAGACTGTAACAGCGTGGCGGTGAGGCAGAAG
>JAEUMK010000012.1 GCA_016792565.1 Alphaproteobacteria bacterium | reverse complement strand
GCTCGGCGTCTGGCAGCGCCTCCCCGAATTCCAGACGGTGCGCGAGATCGTGGTCTCCGGCGGCACGCCGGACGGGCACGCCTCCCCTTTCTTCCTCCATTTCGGCGAAGGCGACGGCGATGCGCCGCCCTTCGACATGGTGGAGAACCGCTTCATGCTGGCGGCGCTGAACGCGGCGGCCGCCGACCAGCCGCGCATCCGCCTCCTCCACGGCGCGCGCATCGAAACGGTCGAGACCGGCCCGGCTGGGGTGGCGGCGCGGCTCGTGGACGGGCGCCCGGTCGCGGCCCGGCTGCTGGTTTCCGCCGAGGGCCGCGACAGCCCCTTGCGCGAGCGCTTCGGCATCAAGACGACGGGCTGGTCCTACGGCCAGTCGGGCATCGTCTGCACGGTGGCGCACGAGCGTCCGCATGACGGCATCGCGCAGGAGTTCTTCCTGCCGTCCGGCTCGTTCGCCATCCTGCCGATCACCGGCAACCGCTCATCGATCGTGTGGACCGAGCGCGACGAACTGGTGCCCGCCTTCATGGCGCTGAGCGAGCCCGACTTCGCGGCCGAGCTGGCGCGGCGCTTCACCGACTATCTGGGCGCCGTGACGCCGCTCGGCGGGCGCTGGGCCTTTCCGCTGCGCCTGCAACTGGCGCGATCCTATGTCGGCCGGCGTTTCGCGCTGGTGGCCGACGCCGCCCACGTGGTGCACCCGCTGGCCGGCCAGGGTCTCAATCTCGGGCTGCGCGATGTGGCGGCGCTGGCCGAAGCCGTGGTCGATGCCGACCGGCTGGGCCTCGACATCGGCTCGGCGACCCCGCTGGAGGCCTATGAACGCCGCCGCCGGATCGACGCCGCACTGATGGCCGCCGTGACCGAGGGGCTGAACCGACTCTTCTCGAACGACAGTGCGCCCTTGCGTCTGGTGCGCGAGGCCGGCCTCGGCCTCGTCAACGCGGCGACGCCGGTCCGCCGCTTCCTCGCCCGCGCCGCCGGCGGCAGGGGTGCGGCCGACGCGCCGCGGCTGCTGAAGGGCGAGGCGCTCTAGCTCCGCGTCCGGCCGGCTGTCCGCAGCACTCAGTAGCGGAGCGCCACCGACAGGCTGGCGCTGTAGACGAGATCGTCTCCGAAACGCGCCGTGTAGCCGACAGGGTTGGCGATCCCGTCGGGCAGGACGAGCGTGGAGAGCGTGCCGCCCTCCATCAGGCCGACCGATCCGCCGAGCTTGAAGGCGATCGCATCGCCAGGCGTGAAGATCCCGGTCAGGCCGGCCACCCAGGTGTCGGTCTGCGAGGTGAAACCCGCGGATGCGCCCTGGTCCCAGGTCAGACTGCCCGCCAGCGTGAAGACGTCGGAAACCTGGTGCGCCGCACCGGCCGTCACCGTCCAGCTGTCCTCCCAGAGCAGCGTGAGGCCGCTGACCGCAAAGGCCTGGGTGCAGAGCGGGGTCCCGGCGGCACAGAGAGGCATCGAGCCGGCGACGCTCCAGTCGGTCCATTTGACCGCGGCGAACGCCAGCCAGCCGGGCGCGACGCCGGACTGCACCTTGAGCTCAGCCGATTGCGGCATCGCGATCGAGCCGTAGACGGGTGTGCCGGCGAAGCCGCCAACCGACACCTCGCCGTCCATGTCGTAGTCGATCTGCGACTGGTAGATGAGGCTGGCGCGCAGGGCATAGGCCGGGATTTCATAGGCCAGGCCGGCGCGCCAGCCGATGGCGCCGTCGCTGACCTCGGTCGTGCGCGAGAGGCCCGGCCCGCCGCTCTGGATGAGTTCGTAGCGGATCTGCTGATGCGACAGGCCGGCCAGAACGCTGAGCCGGCCTTCATCAAACGGCAGCGCGAGTGCGCAGGTCGCGCCGAGATCGCGCGAGGAGAAGTGCTGTTCGATGGCGGAAAAGGCATAGGTCCAGGCCGTGCCGTAGTCGGCGTGACCGCCCCATGGCTCGCGATAGGCGGCGGCGCAGCGCACCGCGTCGCCGAGACGCAAAGCGACACCGAAGCGCGGCAGCGCGAAGGGCGCGGCCTCGTCGGCGTCGGGACTGGGTCCGAGGACGCCGACGATCCGGCCGAGCCTGCGCTCCGGGCGGATGTGGCGCACGGCGGCCTCGACCGTCACCGGCCCTTGCGAGAACAGGATGTCCCAGTCCTGTTCGCCGGTGTCGTATCCGCCCGCCGACGCCGGCCCGGCGAGGGGTAGCGCGGCCGCCAGGACGGCGCAGAACGAGGCGGCTGCCCGGCGCAGACCGGAGGATGACCGGCCGTTCCGGCCGGCCGCTGGAGCGCTGACGACCATCGCATTCCTCCTGACGCGCTCGCTGCCTATTCCAGTCGAACGCCGATCGCATAGACGGTGAGGTTCGCGGGAGAGGGTTCGAGATGGGCCTTGCCCACCCCCGACCACGAGGCCGCGCCGTCCGGATAGCTGGCCGTCAGCAGGTTGCCGATGCCATGCCAGTTCACCCGCGCGCCGCCGCCGATCATCGTCCAGGGCGCGGGAACGGAGACCGACGCGGCCGGCGCATCCGATACCTGGCTCTGTCCGGTGAAGATCGCCGTGGAGAGCTTCGCGCCGCTGCGCGCTTTCAGGCTGATGACATAGACGGTGACCGACGCGCGGCTGATCTTGATGTGATCCTTGGCTCGCGCGGCCCAGGCCTGCTCGCCATCGGGATAGCTCGCCGTCAGCAGACTGCCGACGGGCGTGACGATCTGGCCAGCGTGGCTTGGGTCAGTCTCCCAGTTCACGCGCGCCCCGCCACCGGTCATGACATAGCCCGGTCGCGAAGCCTCGAAGCTCGCTTCGGGGTGGGACGCATAGCCGCTGGTCATCTCATCGACCGCGACGTCCCACTGGTTCGACGGATCCTGGATCGCGACCGCGTAGGCGAAGACGCGATGCGTGTCGGCGGCGATGTGATCCTTCGAACGCGCCACCCAGCAGTTCGCCTCGGGATAGGAGGCGGTGAGCAGCGCGCCGGGCCCGGTCCATTCGACCCTTGCGCCGCCCGAGACGATCTTCCACCCCTCCGGCACGCAGGCGCGCGCCTCGGCGTGCTGGGCCGGCGCGCTTGCGGCCTCGAAGATCCGCACATGAAGCTTCGGATCGACGGCGCGGCTGCGTTGCGCGAGCGCTTCGCTCGCACCGGGCAGGGCGCAGAGGCCCGTCACGAGAGAGGCTGCCAGCGCGGCGCGCCAGAGGCGTTGGGACATGGCCGATGCTCCTTTGCGATCGCCGACACCGGCGGCGTCGGTCCGTTGCAATGGGCCGCGGCCGCGCCCCCTGTCCGGCCGCCGCCGCTTACTTCTTGCAGGCGTCGATCTTCGGCTGGACCTTGGTCGACATCTCCATCATCGCCTTCTGGAATTCTTCCTGCGTGGCGAAGCCGGCGGCCTTCATCGCCTCTTCCATCATCTTTTCGGCGTTGGCGGGATCGGCCTTCGCCTTCTCCTCGAGGTCGGCCATGGCGACCATGAAGGCGACGATCTTGGGATCGCCTTCGCTCAGCATGGCGTCGACCTGGCATTCGCAGGACTCGGGTTTGGAATCGCCGGCCTTGCAGAGCTCCACCAGCTTGGCGCGCTGGGCGGAACTGGCGCCGCCGCCGCCGCAGGCGGCCAAGAGGAGGGCCGCCGACGACAGGGCGGCCAGGGCGATCGTTCTGTTGCGCATGCTGAAAACTTCCTTGCTGCTGCCCCTCGGCGCGACGCCGCGCGGGCTGTTATCCCCGGTCACAGTGTCGCAACCGCGCCGGGCCGCTTTGACGAAGATCAACCGTGGCGCGCGAAGTCGCCGCCGCGCCGGCCGCACTCGAAGCTGGGCTGGCTCACCCCGCCGGCTACGCAGCGCGGTGTACGGAAAACGAAGACCTTTAAGGACGCCCATCGGGGGCGTTCAATGACGACCGGATTCCAGTCCCCGCAGGATGAGAAACGGGGGTCACGTCACCGCTAGACGCGACATGATGCGAGCGGCCGGGGAGATAGGTCTAACTCCCGTCAGCCGTGCCGGCATCAAGGTCGAACGGCCAGACAAGAATGCGGAGCTGCTGGAGCGCAAGTATCGGAATGGCGTGCCATGATGCAGATGCCGATCCGCTATGCCTTGAAGTAGGGCTGCGCTCAGCCGTTCGACGGGTCGCCGTCAACCTGACTCTTCCACTTGCCGCCTGCGGGACTTCCTATCTCGGTGTAGAGCTGCGCCAGATTAATTTGACTTGTCGCGTACTCGAAAAGGGCATTTCGGTTTTTCACCCACTTGCTCGCCATGCGGGGAACAATCTTAGGCAAAGTGTCTGATATGAATTTGCGCGTTCGGGGGTGAGGCTCTTCGCTCGCCGTC
>JAEUMK010000113.1 GCA_016792565.1 Alphaproteobacteria bacterium | reverse complement strand
CCGCTACGCCATCCGCTCGATCCCCTCGCTCTATTTGTTCAAGGACGGCAAGGTCGCCGCCACCCATGCCGGGGTCGCCGATCTCGGGCTTCTGCGGCGCTGGGCGCTCGCCGCCTGAGCCGATTTTCGCTGGCCTCCCGGCCGCTTTGGCGTAACCCTCGGCGCATCGAAACGATGCCCGGCCGCCGGCCGGCGAGGGAGCGCGACATGAAACTCGAAGGCGGATGCTATTGCGGCGCGCTGCGCTATGCGACCGAGGGCGAGCCCCTGATGAAGGCCCAGTGCCATTGCCGCGAATGCCAGTACATCACCGGCGGCTCGCCCAACGTCTTTGTCGCCATGCCGATCGCCGGCTTCACCTACACCAAGGGGGCGCCCAAGCCGTTCGCGCGCAGCGACATTCCCAATCCGGTGACGCGCGAATTCTGCGCCGATTGCGGCACCCATGTCGTGACCCGGCCGCAGGGCTTTCCGGCGGTCATCGTCAAGCTCGGCTCGCTCGACAATCCGGCGGCGGCGGGCAATCCCGACATCGCGATCTACACGATCGACAAGCAGCCCTTCCACTGCATCCCCGAAGGCATGCCAACCTTCGAGCGCCTGCCCGGCTAGGTCCCGCGCCGGGATTGACGGGCGTCAAGGCCGGCCGGCGCGGCGCTGCGATGATGCATCCTGCAGTCGCTGAAGCTTCGGGAGGATTTGTCATGCGTGGATTGTTCGCCGGTCTTGTCGCCGCCGCGGCCCTGGCGGCCGGTGCGACGGCGCTCGCCGATTGCGGCGCGGACTGCGTCGACGAGTGCGGCCATCTCACCGGCAAGGCCTATGAGGAATGCATGGTGCCGTGCATCCAGCGCTGCGTCCCCGACGAGCCGGTGCCCGACGTCCCGCCGCCCGTGCCGGTGCCGGAGCCCACCACGGAGCCGACGCCCGCACCCACGCCCGAACCGACTCCCGAGCCGACCCCCGAGCCGACGCCGGAACCGACCGAGGAACCCGAGGAATCCACCTATCAGTGAAGGCCGTCAGCGGCGCGGCGCGTCCGAAAGGGCGCGCAGCGCCGGACTGGCCAGCGCCGCCGCGCGCCCCCCGGCGATCAGCTGGTCGACCTCGTCGCGGGGCAGGCTGAGGCGCGTCTTGATCGCCGCCAGGGCCTCGCGCTCGTCCGGCGGCAGGTCGTCGAACGACACGCGCCCGAGCGTCACCGTCACCGCGTCGCAGCGCCATCCCTCCAGCGTGCCGCGCAACCGCAGCACCTCGGCCTGGTCCAGGCCGCACCGCCAGTCGCGGAGCGCCGTCTGCCAATCGTCGAGCGCGGCGGCGAGTGCATCGCGGGCAAGACGCACATTCGTGCCCATCGCCGCTCCGAACGCGGCCTCGATCGCTTGCTGTCCGTCCGGTCCATCGGCGTCGAGCGGCCAGGGATCGATGGGTGCCTGCCCGACATCGACCAGCACCACCGTCAGCCGCGCGAGACGCACCGCATCGTCCGGCGCCAGCGGCGCATGGGGCGTCTCGGCCCCAAGCCGCGCCACCAGCAGCGCCGCGACCGCGAGATAGTCGGTGAGGCCTGCGTCAAGCAGATGCACGAAGGCGACACGCTCCGCCTCGCGGTAGCTGGCAAAGGCGCGCGCCTGCCGGGCCAGCATCCAGGGCGCCTGGCGATCATCCGCAGCGCCGAGCCACGCCGGTCCGGGCGTCGCGCAGGCCCCAGCGAACGCCTGCATCGTGAGGGGCCGGAACAACACCGGGGCGGCCATCGAGGCAGCCACCGCGTCGGCGACCCGCATCGCCGGACCGTCGGCGCAGAGTTGCGCGAAGGTCGCCGGGGCGAAGAAGAACGGCGCGTGATTGGCGATGTCGGTCGCGCTCAGCACGACCTGCGGACGGCCCGCGCGGCCGAAATCCCCCAGCCGCGCGCCGCGAAAGACCTCGCGGTCCAGCGCGTCCGCGAACGCGTCGGGGTTGTTGACCCCGCCGCCATAGAGCCGCAGCAGATTGACCGGCGAAGCCGTGCCGGTGCGCACCCGTCCGTGCCAGTCGGCGTCCAGCACGGTGGCCCGATAGCTCTCGAACTCCGCCGCGCCGTGCAGGCCCATCCAGGCGGCGGGCAGGGCGCCGCCGGACGCGCCTGTCGTCAGCGCCACCCGGTCGGCGAGGCTCCCGCCGCCGGGCGCGGGCAGGGCGGCGAGCCCCTCCATCACGCCCAGCGAGAAGGCGGCGGCCCGCGCCCCGCCGCCCGAGAACGCCAGCACCAGAACCTCACCCTCCAGCCCCGGCCCGAGCGGCGCGAGGCCGCCCGTGGCAGGGTGGGCGCTCGGCGTGTCGGCGACCCGCGGATCGGGCAGTACGACGCAGCCGCCCAGGAGCGCGGTTGCCATGAGAGCGCAGGCGGCGAAGAACCGAGTCATTCAAATCCCCGCCCCACACTAGCGGCGGCGGTGCCTCGGCGACAGGGATTGGAGGCCGCGCGGCGATCGGCCTAGAGTGCCGTGCACTGGCAAGGGGAGAGGCCGATGAACGACTACGAGAACTACGATGCGCTGGGGCTGGCCGATCTCGTCCGCCGCAAGCAGGTGACGGCCTCCGAACTGCTCGACGCCGCGCTGACGCGGGCCGAGGCGGCGCAGGCCCGCGTCAATTGTTTCTCCTCGATCCTGCCCGGCCATGCCCGCGCCCAGATCGAGGCCGGCCTCCCCGACGGCCCCTTCGCCGGCGTGCCCTTCGCGCTCAAGGATCTGGGCGCCGCCCTCAAGGGCGCGCCTCTGACCTCCGGCTCGCTCGCCTACAAGAACTACGTCGCCGACTACGACGCGGTGCTGACCCAGCGCTACAAGGCCGCCGGCCTCGTCATCTTCGGGCAGACGACGACGCCCGAGTTCGGCGGCACGACGACGACCGAATCGACCCTCTTCGGCCTCACCCGCAATCCCTGGAACCTCGAACGCATCGCCGGCGGTTCGTCGGGCGGCGCGGCGGCGGCGGTTGCCGCCGGCGTGCTGCCGATCGCCCACGCGAGCGACGGCGGCGGCTCGATCCGCGTGCCGGCCGCCTGTTGCGGCCTCTTCGGGCTGAAGCCCTCGCGCGGCCGCATGCCGATGGGTCCGAACCGCACCGAGGGGTGGGGCGGCTTCTCCATCAACCACGCCATCTCGCGCAGCGTCCGCGACAGCGCCGCCTTGCTCGACGCCACCCACGGCATCGAGATCGGCTCGCGCTACGCCGCCCCGGCGCCCGAACGCCCCTATCTGGAGGAGGCCGGGCGCGATCCCGGCAGGCTGCGCGTCGCGCTCTGGCGCAAGGCGCCCAATGGCACGCTGCCCGATCCGGACGCCCAGCGCGGCCTCGACGCCACCGTGAAGCTGTTGCTCTCGCTCGGCCACGAGGTCGAGGAGGCCGAACCCGAGATCGACGGCCCGGCGCTCGCCGCGACCCTCACCCGCATGGTCAGCGCCCACCTCACCGCCAGCCTCGACCTCTGGGGCGAACAGCGCGGCCGTCCGGTCGAAGAGAGCGAGCTCGAACCCGTCACCTGGGCGATGACCCGCAATGCCCGCACCATTGCCGGCGTCGAGATGGCCCGCGACGAGGTCACGCTCCAGCTTGCCGCCATCGCCTATGGCCGGATGATGCAGCGCTTCGACGTGACGCTCTCGCCGGCCATCACGCGCAAGCCGGAGATGCTCGGCGTCATCAGCCTGAACCCCAAGGACATGCGCACCTTTGCGGCGGCGATCGCCAGCTTCCCGGCGCACTGCGCCTTCTACAACCAGACCGGCGCGCCGGCGATGTCGGTGCCGCTGCACTGGACGGATGACGGCCTGCCGCTCGGCATGATGTTCGGTGCGGCTTACGGCAACGAGAGCCTGCTCTTCCGCCTCGCCGGCCAGCTCGAGCGGGCGCAGCCCTGGGCCGGCCGCCGTCCGCCCCGCGCCTGAGCGGTCAGCCCCGCCGGGGCTCCTCGCTCATCCACTGGATGAGGAACCCGGCCGGGACGATCCATGCGATCCCGGCGAAGGCATAGTAGGCGAGCTGCACCACCCAGTGGGAGTCCGGCAGCACCGTCGCGGCCAGCTTCACCGCGAACAGCGCGTAGAAGAAGATCCAGATCAGGATCAGCAGCGTTCCGATCAGCTTCTTGACCCGGACGGGCATCGCATTCGGTCCTGAAAAGGGCTCGCGGCCCACGGCCGGGTGCGCTATCACGCGCTCGCAATCATGTCGACCGCAGCCCCCGTATCCGCCCGCCCGTCCCGCGCCGTGATCGTCTGGCTTTGCGCCGTGCTGGCGATGGTGGCCGCCATCGTGGTGGTCGGCGGCCTGACGCGGCTCACCGAATCCGGCCTCTCGATCACCGAATGGCAGCCGGTCACCGGAATCCTGCCGCCGCTCTCCGAGGCCGACTGGCAGGTCGAGCTGGAAAAATACCGCTCCACCACCCAGTACCAGGTCGTCAACAAGGGCATGGCGCTGGAGGACTTCAAGGTCATCTTCTGGTGGGAATGGGGCCACCGCCTGCTCGCTCGCGCCATCGGCCTGCTGGTGCTTCTCCCGCTGCTCTGGTTCGGCTGGTCGGGTGCGCTGTCCGGCCCCATGCTGCGGCGCGGCTGGGTGCTGTTCGGGCTGGTCTGCGTCCAGGGCCTGATCGGCTGGCTGATGGTGGTCAGCGGCCTCGTCGGCCGGCTCGAGGTCAGCCAGTACCGGCTCGCCGCCCATCTCGGCGGCGCCTTCGTCATCTTCGCCTGGGCGTTGCTGATGCTGCTCGATATGACCCGGCGCAGCCTCGCCGGGCGGCGCCCCGGGGTCCGCCTCGCAGCCTGGGTGGTCGCGGCGGTCTTCCTCCAGATTCTCCTCGGCGCGCTCGTCGCCGGGCTCGACGCCGGGCTGGTCTACAACACCTGGCCGCTGATGGACGGCAAGCTCGTGCCGGCTGGTCTCTTCATCCAGACGCCGTGGTGGACGAATTTCGGCGAGAACGTCACGACGATCCAGTTCCAGCACCGCCTGACCGCCTATGCGATCGTCGCGCTGGTGGCCGCCGCCGCCATCGTCGCGGCGCGGCGCAGGGCAGGGGCGGACACCGCCGCGATCCTGCTCTTCGCGACCATCGTCCAGGTGGCGCTCGGCATCTACACGCTGCTCGCCGGCGCCAGCGGCGAGCAGCCCATCGCCCTCGCCGCCATGCACCAGTCGGGCGCCGTCGCGCTGTTCGCCGCGGCCATCGTCCATTGGCATGCGCTCAGGGGCGCCCCGGCGCAGCAGCCCTACGTGGAATCGCGGATTGCCGCACCTGCGAGAGCGTGACTAGTATCCTCCCACTCACATCGGTGTAGCCGCCCGGCGGTCCGACACCCGGTCGCCGGGACAAGGGGGACGAACGCATGCTTTACGTCATTTTTCTGCTGACACTGGCGCTGCTCGTGGTGCTCGGTCTGACCTCGCTCGCCAACGGCGCCGGTCCGGCCGCGCTCGCGCCGGTCCAGAAGATCGTGAAACCCGCCGCCGACCCGCTGAAAGGCATCGTCGGCGTGTTCGGCGTCATCGCCGTGATCTGGGGCTCCTGGAACGTCATCCGCTTCGTCGTCTCGATCGAAGGCCTGCGCTACGGCGCGCTGTCGCAGCTGATCGGGCTGGTCACCTGCCTCGTTCTCGTCACGGTCGGCGTTCTGGCCGCCTATGTCAGCGTCGCCGCCTTCTTCGGCGCGCCGGCCTCGGGTGCCGGCAAGTTCGTCGACTGGTTCAAGAAGAGCTTCGGCAATATCGAATCGGCCGTCGGGCTCACCGCGCTGGTGCTCGCGCTCTGGATGCTGATCGAGTTCATCCTCAACCGCAGCGGCGTCTACATCTAGGAACGCGCCGGAAAATCGGGCCGCGCCGGCGGCGGCGGCCCGATTTGTCGCACCCACAAGGGCTGGTGCCACGCGCCGCACGGGGGCAATTTGCCAGCGAGGCGGATTCTGCCGCCTGATCCATCTCGGGGGAGTGACCACGTCATGAGCGGTACCTTAGGCTTGATTCTCAACGTTCTGCTTCTCGCCTCTATGGGCCTGCTCGGCCTGGCGGGCAGCGGCGGCCTGCCGGGTGCTCCGGCCCAGGCGCAGGAAGCCGCCCGCGAAGCCGCAGCCAAGATGGCGCCCTTCGCCGGCATCATCGGCATCATCGGCCTCGTCCTCGGCGTGCTCGGCCTCATCCAGCTGCTCCAGATCTTCGGTCTCATCTCGATCGTCCCGGTGACGGTCATCGTCACCCTGGCGGTCGTCGCGGTTCTGATCCTGCTCGGCCTGCTGCTCGCCTTCCCGCTGATCGCCAAGCTCGCCGGCGGCGGTGCCGATGGCGCGGCGAATGCGGTGGCGAAGGTCGCGGCCTTCCAGCGTCCGCTCAGCCTGCTGGCGCTCGCGCTGGCGGTCATCCAGATCGTGCTCTACCTGCTGGTCATGGTCGCGGGCATCGCGCTCTGATCCGGACCTGACCGAAACGCAGAACGGCGGCGGGATCGCTCCCGCCGCCGTTTTTCTTTGTCCGGCCTGCTTCGTCCGGCCGCCCTGCCTCAGGCGTTCAGCGCCTGGTCGAGATCGGCGGTGATGTCGGCGAGGTCCTCGATCCCGACCGACAGGCGCACCACGTCCGGGCCAGCGCCGGCCGCGACCTTGTCGGCGTCCGGCAGCTGCGAGTGGGTGGTCGAGGCCGGGTGGATCGCCAGAGAGCGCACGTCGCCGATATTGGCGAGGTGCGAGAACAGCTTCAGTCCGTTGACGAATTTCACGCCGGCCTCGTAGCCGCCCTTCAGCCCGAAGGTCAGCACCGCGCCCGCGCCCTTGGGCGCGTATTTGCGGGCGAGGGCATGGAACGGATCGCTCTCCAGCCCCGCATACGACACCCAGCCGACCTTGGCGTGCGCCTTCAGCCACTTGGCTACGCCCAGCGCATTGTCGCTCTGGCGCTGCATCCTCAGGTGCAGCGTCTCCGCCCCGGTGAGGATCAGGAAGGCGTTGAAGGGCGAGATCGCCGCCCCGAGATCGCGCAGGCCCAGCACCCGCGCCGCGATGGCGAACGATATCCCCATCGGTCCGAACACGTCGTTCAGCACCATGCCGTGATAGCTGCCCGAGGGCTGGGTCAGCGAGGGATACTTGCCGCTCGCCTTCCAGTCGAAATTGCCGCCGTCGACGATGACGCCGCCGATCGCGTTGCCGTGGCCGCCGATGAACTTGGTCAGCGAGTGGACGACGATGTTGGCGCCCCACTCGAGCGGGCGGATGAGATAGGGCGAGGCGAGGGTGTTATCCACCACATAGGGCAGCTTCGCGTCGGCCGCGATCCGGGCGATGGCCTCAAGGTCCATCACGATGCCGCCGGGATTGGCGAGGCTCTCGGTGAAGATGAAGCGCGTCTTCTCGCTGATCGCCGCCTTGAAGTTCTCGGGGCTAGTGCCGTCCACCAGCTTCACGCCCCAGCCGAACTTGGCGAAGGCCTGGGTGAACTGGTTGAGCGAGCCGCCATAGAGCTGCTTGGCCGCGACGATCTCGTCGCCCGCTTCCATCAGCGTGTGCGCGACCAGCGCCTGCGCGGCATGGCCCGACGCGACGGCGAGCGCCGCCGTGCCGCCTTCCAGCGCCGCGATCTTGCCTTCCAGCGCGCCCTGCGTCGGGTTCTGGATGCGGGTGTAGATGTTGCCGAACTCCTGCAGCCCGAACAGGCGCGCGGCGTGGCCGGCGTCCTGGAACTGGTAGGAAGTCGTCTGGTGGATCGGCGTCGCGCGCGATCCGGTCACCGGATCGGGCGCCTCGCCCGCATGCACCGCCTTGGTGGCGAAACCCTGGTCGCTCATCGTCTTCATCTCCTCCGGTCATGTGGCGGGCGGTATAGCGTCCCGGCGCGGCCCGGTCGCGCGGCCGGCGCTAATGCGAGGCTTCAGCCCGGCTGAACGCCGGGGCCCCTGATGCCGAGGCGCGGATAGTCGATCTTCGGGCAGCGATCCATGACGACGGTCATGCCCGCGGCGCGCGCCCGTTCCGCCGCCGCCTCGTCGATCAGCTCAAGCTGCGTCCACACCGCCGCAATCCCGGCCGCGATGCACTCGTCCACCACGCCGCCGATGTATTCGACCGGCCGGAAGACGTCGGCCATGTCCACCTTGACGGGCAGGTCGGCGATGCGCGCCACCACCGTCTCGCCCAGCAGCGTCTGCCCGGCGAGGCCCGGATTGACCGGGATCACTCGGTGACCTTTCCGCTGCAGGAAGGCCATCACCTCGTGGCTCGCCCGCGCCGGATTGGCGCTGGCCCCGACCAGGGCGATGGTCTTCGCGCCGTTCAGCAGCGCGGCGATCTCGGCGTCGGGCGGATTGTGGAAAGCCATCTGTGATCTCCCGTTCGCTCTGTCCTGATGGCCGCGCCGGACCCGCCGCTCACGCCGGCCAGACGGGCTTGCGCTTCTCCACGAAGGCGCAGATGCCCTCGTTCGCCTCGGCGGCCATCATGTTCTCGGTCATCGTGCGGGCGGCGAAGGCATAGGCCTCGTCCAGCCCCATCTCGGCCTGGGCATAGAACGCCGCCTTGCCGAGCTTCAGCGTCGCCGCGGGCTTGGCCGCGATCCGCGCCGCGAGGTCCAGCGTCTCGTCCATCAGTTCGTCGGCCGGCACCACGCGGTTGACGAGGCCCATCGCCAGCGCCGCCCCGGCGGGAACGCTCTCGCCGGTCAGCAGCATCTCCATCGCCTGCTTGCGGCCGAGATTGCGCGACAGCGCCACCATCGGCGTCGAGCAGAAGAGGCCGATATTGACGCCCGGCGTCGCGAAGCTCGCCCCCTCGGCGGCGACCGCCAGATCGCAGCTCGCCACCAGCTGGCACCCCGCCGCCGTGGCGAGCCCGTGCACCATGGCGATGACCGGGCGCGGGTGGCGGACGATCTTCAGCATCAGCGCGCTGCACTGGCGGAAGAGGGCGTCGTAGAACGCCTCGCCGCCATCCGCGTCAGCCCGCCTTGCCGTCATCTCCTTCAGGTCGTGCCCGGCGCAGAAGGCCGGCCCGTCGGCCGCGAGGATGACGGCGCGCACGCTCTCGTCCCCGGCCGTCGCGTCCAGCGCGGCGGCCAGCGCCGTCATCATGGCGGCCGACAGCGCGTTGCGACGGCCGCCGCGATTGAGCGTCAGCAGGGCGACGCCCGGTATCGGCCGGGCGTCGAGGACATGCGGCGCCGCGTCGGCCCTGGTCACAGGATCGAGCCGATGCCCAGCATGTTCCAGACGATGCCGACCAGCGAGCCGAGCAGCAGGATCAGCGTGGCCAGCGCCTGGATGCCGAAGCCGGCGCTGCGCTTCTCGGCCGCCTCGATATAGCCTTCCATGTAGACGTAGCGCCCGACGATCCACACCGCGCCCAGCGCCGCGGCGATATAGGCGTGGATGTACTGCGAGAACAGGAACAGCGAGGGCAGGTAGATCACCAGCCACTCCAGCGTGTTCTGGTGCACCCGGAAGGCGCGCTCGAACTCGGGATGGCCGGTCACGGCCGGCGCCTTGACGTCATGCTTCTGCCGCGCCTGGCCGACGCGGATGCCCATGTAGACATAGAGGCCGAGCGACAGGATCGCGACCAGCGAAACGAGATTGTAGCCGAACATGATACCCCCAGTGACGTTTGACCGACGCCGCGGACGATAGGCTGGCGCGCGGCTCTTCACAACGCGGTCCCCGTCCGCTATCCGGGCCGCGCCCATCCGCCCGACCCGAGGACCGCCATGACCGCCATCGTCGACATCGCCGCCCGTGAGATCCTCGACAGCCGGGGCAACCCCACCGTCGAAGTCGATGTCATGCTGGAAGACGGCAGCTTCGGACGCGCCGCGGTGCCCTCGGGGGCCTCGACCGGGGCGCACGAGGCGGTCGAACTGCGCGACGGCGGCGCCCGCTACGGCGGCAAGGGCGTGCTGAACGCCGTTGCCGCTGCGGAAGGCGAGATCTTCGACGCCCTCACCGGTTTCGACGCCGAGGACCAGCGCACCATCGACCGCATGATGATCGAGCTGGACGGCACCCCCAACAAGTCGCGCCTCGGGGCCAACGCCATTCTCGGCGTCTCGCTCGCGGTGGCCAAGGCCGCCGCGCTCTCCCACGAATTGCCGCTGCACAGATATCTGGGCGGCCCGCAGGCCCGCATCCTGCCGGTGCCGCTGATGAACATCATCAACGGCGGCGCGCACGCCGACAATCCGATCGACTTCCAGGAGTTCATGATCGTTCCCGCCGGCGCGCCGACCTTCGCCGAGGGCCTTCGCTGGGGGGCCGAGGTCTTCCACGCCCTGAAGAAGGAGCTGAAGGCCAAGGGCCACAACACCAATGTCGGCGACGAGGGCGGCTTCGCGCCCGATCTCAAATCGCCCGACGAGGCGCTCGCCTTCATCGTCGCGGCCATCGAGAAGACCGGCCTCAAGTCCGGCGCGGACGTCTATCTCGCCCTCGACGTCGCCTCGACCGAGTTCTTCAGGGACGGCGCCTATCGCCTGGAAGGCGAGGGCCGCACCCTCTCCGGCGACAAGCTGGTCGACTACTATGTCGAACTCTGCGGCCGCTATCCCATCGTCTCCATCGAGGACGGCATGGCCGAGGACGACTGGGCCGGGTGGGCGGCGCTGACGGCGAAGCTCGGCGCGAAGGTCCAGCTCGTCGGCGACGACCTCTTCGTCACCAACCCGACTCGCCTCGCGGACGGGATCTCGAAGGACATCGCCAACGCGATCCTCGTGAAGGTCAACCAGATCGGCACCCTCTCCGAGACTCTCGACGCCGTGACGATGGCCCAGCACGCGCGCTATGGCGTGGTGATGTCGCACCGTTCCGGCGAAACCGAGGATTCGACCATCGCCGACCTCGCCGTCGCCACCAATTGCGGACAGATCAAGACCGGCTCGCTCGCCCGTTCCGACCGGCTGGCGAAATACAACCAGCTCCTGCGCATCGAGCAGGAACTGGGCGACACTGCCCTCTATGCCGGCCGCGCGATCCTGAAGGCTTGAGGCGTCGCGCCGTCTTGCATTTGCCCCATTCCGCCGGAAGAGTGCCGCATCGCGCGGCGCTCGGCCGCGCTTCACTGGGGAAACCATGAAGACCACCGCCATCGCGGCGCTCGCAGCGCTGCTCGCTGCCGGCGCAGCCCATGCCGCTGCCAAGCATCCCTGCGCCGACGACGCCAAGGCCCGGGCCGGCAAGCTGCTTGCTCTCCATTTCAATGCCGACGGTCTGGCGCTCGCGCCCGAGGAAGGTCCGCCCGCCGACGACCAGAGCGGCGACGTCATGAACTGGTCGCTCTCCGACGAGGCGACCGCTGTCGCTCCGATCAAGGCGCCGGTCGGCAAGGGCAAGTTCGATGTGCTCGAAGTGACAGGCTACATCTACAAGGCGGAGTACCGGATGCACCTCATCTACGCCCAGATCCCCGACGCCTGCGTCCTGATGGGCCAGGAGATCATAGAACTGTCCGACCCCTACTGAGGCCCGTTCCACGCCTCCCTGAACCCTCATCATCCGGGGGCGGCCGCAAACAACCGGCCTTCCTCACCCTGAGACGGACGCAAACACTACGGCCCTCCTCATCCTGAGGAGGGCGCGAAACGCGCCCGTCTCGAAGGACGCACCACTTCACCACGCCAACTCTCAAACCCGCCTCATCCTGAGGAGGGCGCGAAACGCGCCCGTCTCGAAGGACGCACCGCCCCTTGCCGAAACCGGAATAGCTTCCTATATCCAAGCGCCCGCGCCGGGCGGGGCCTAAACGGGCGGGAGAGCCCCCACCCCAGGGGAAGGGCGAGGAACGAAGATGCTTTTCTCCACTCCCGTGGAATATCGTTTCGCGGAGGCCGCCGGACTTTCCGCGCCCCAATCTGGACCCGGTCCGGCCGCATCCCTATAGCTCTGACCGCCAGCGCATCGGGGGAAACCATGGACGCGACCGAAACCACCGCCGCACGCAATGCCGGCTTTCTCAAGGGCTGGGCGAAGACCGGCGACCATGAGGAAGCCTTCGCCCGGCGCGGCTTCACCTGCGACTGGGGCGACGACCGCATCGTCCGCGCCCGCGACAACCGCGAGATCTGGAACTTCCGCGCCTACGACTATGTCGACGGCGAGGCTCCCGCGACCGTCAACCCCAGTCTCTGGCGGCACGCCAAGCTGCTGAAGCTTTCCGGCTTGTTCGAGGTCCATCCCCGCATCTGGCAGGTGCGCGGCTTCGATCTCTCCAACCTTACCGTCATCCTCGGCGACACCGGCTACATCGTCATCGACCCGCTGATCTCCACCGAGGTCGCCGCCGCCGCCATGGAACTGGTGCGCCGCAGGCTGGGCGACCGCCCGGTCACCGCCGTCATCTACACCCACAGCCATGTCGACCATTTCGGCGGCGTGAAGGGCGTCATCTCGCAGGCCGACGCGGATTCGGGCCGCGTGCCGGTCATCGCCCCTGCCGGCTTCCTGCACTATGCGGTTGCCGAGAACGTCATCGCCGGCCCCGCCATGCTGCGCCGTTCGACCTACATGTACGGCTCGCTCCTGCCTCGCCATGCCTGCGGCCAGTGCACCACCGGCCTTGGCCCCGCCGTCTCGCTCGGCACGGTCAGCCTGATCGCGCCGACGCTCGACATCACCCGCACCGGCCAGACCCTCACGGTCGACGGCGTCGAGATCGAATTCCAGCTGACGCCGGAGACCGAGGCGCCGGCCGAGATGAACTTCTTCTTCCCGCAATTCGGCGCGCTCTGCCTCGCCGAGAATGCCAACGGCTCGCTGCACAACGTCCTCACGCCGCGCGGCGCGCTGGTCCGCGACGCCAAGGCCTGGGGCGACTACCTCACCGAAGCCTGGCGTCTCTTCGGCGGCCGCACCGACATCATGTTCACCTCGCACTTCTGGCCGCGCTGGGGCCGGGACGAGATCGCCTCCTTCGTGCTCAAGCACCGCGACCTCTACCGCTATCTCCACGACCAGTCGGTCCGCCTGATGAACCAGGGCCTCGTGGGCGAGGAAATCGCCGAGACGCTGGAACTGCCGCCGGCCATCGCCGCCGAGTGGTTCAACCGCGGCTATTACGGCCACCTGAAGTTCAACGCCCGGGCCGTCTACCAGCGCTATCTCGGCTTCTTCGACGGCAACCCCGCCCATCTCGACAAACTCCCGCCGGTCGAGGCCGGCAAGCGCTATGTCGCCTTCATGGGCGGCGCGGATGCGGTGGTGGAGAAGGCCCGCGCCTGTTTCGCCGCCGGCGACTATCGCTGGACCGCCGAGGTCGTCAGCCACGTTGTCTTCGCCGATCCCTCGCACAAGGACGCCCGCGGGCTCCTCGCCGACGCCTTCGAGCAGCTCGGCTTCCAGTCCGAGAACGCGGTCTGGCGCAATTTCTACCTCACCGGCGCGCAGGAGCTGCGCAACGGTGTCCTCGCATTGCCGCTCGCCGCCGGCGGCGCGCCCGAGCTGATGGCCGCCATGACGCCGGAGATGATCCTCGACCTGATGAGCGTCCGCCTGAACCCGGAGCGGGCAGGGACGCACCGCCTCACCCTCGGCCTCTCCTTCACCGATGTCGGCCGCGACTTCACGCTGACGCTGGCGAACGCCGTCCTCATCGCCGAGCCGGGTCTGCCGTCCGCCGCCGATGCCCATGTCCGGCTGACCCGCGCCGCGCTGCTGCCGCTCGCCACGCGCCTCGCGCCCATCGAGCAAGCGCAAGGCGGCGCGCTCGCCATCGACGGCGACGCCGCCGCCTTTACCGGCCTCTTAGAAATGCTCGATCCGCCCGGCACCTGGTTCGGCATGGCCGAACCCTGATGCGCGTCAGCCGGCAGCGGCTTCCTTTTCCAGGACCTTGTCGATGACCCGCACCAGCACGGCGGCGTCCTGCGCCCCGACGATGGCGTACTTGCCTTCGAAGACGAAGGCCGGCACGCCCTGGACGCCCATCCGCCCGGCGAGCCCGGCCTCGCTCAGCACCAGCTCGCGGTCGGCGTCCGAGGCGAGCAGCTCCTCGACCAGCTCGCGGTCCATGCCGCAGGCGGCGGCGATGTCGCCCAGCACCGCGGCGTCGCCGATGTCGCGCCCCTCCTCGAAATAGGCCCGGAACAGCGCCTCGACCGCCGCGTCCTGCAGGCCGACGCTGCCCGCCCAGTGGACCACGCGGTGGCTGTCGATCGTGTTGGGACGGCGCTCCTGCTTTTCGAAGGCGAAGGCGATCCCCGCCTCGCGCCCGACTTCGCGGATCGTCTCGCTCATGCCCTTGACCCGCTCGCCGTCGCCGAACTTGGCGCGCATATAGTCGCGCCGGTCCATGCCCTCGCGCGGCACGCCGGGATCGAGCTGATAGGGCCTCCAGTTCACCTCGAAGGCGATGTCCGGCCGCTGGGCCATCGCTTCTTCCAGGCGGCGCTTTCCGATGAAGCACCAGGGGCAGACGGTGTCGGAGATGATGTCGATCTTCATGGGGCCTAAGAATAGGCCCGGCCGCCGCCGCGCGCAAAGCCGCCTTGCCCCGTCCGCCGTTCACCCTTAACGCTCCCCGGCCAGACACTGAGGACCGCGCCATGACCGATCTCCCCGATTTCCGCCTCGACGGCAAAGTCGCCCTGGTGACCGGGGCTTCCAGCGGCCTCGGCCTGCGCTTCGCCAAGGTGCTGGCGAAGGCCGGCGCCGCGGTCGCGCTGGCCGCCCGCCGCACCGACCGCCTCGCGGGCATCGAGCGCGAGATCGAGGCCGAGGGTGGCAAGGCGATCTCGCTGAAGCTCGACGTCACCAGCGCCCGCTCGGTCGTCGACGCCTTCGAGGCGACCGAGGCGGCGCTCGGACCTGTCGACATCCTCATCAACAATGCCGGCATGAACATCGAGAGCCGCGCGGTCGACCTGCCCGAGACCGAATACGACCGCATGATGGACACCAACGTGAAGGGCGCCTTCCTGATGGCCCAGCAGGCGGCCAAGCGCATGATCGCCCGCAAGGCTCCCGGGCGCATCGTTAACATCGCCTCGATCGGCGCTTTCACGGTGCTGCCGGGCCTTGCGGTCTACTGCATGTCGAAGGCCGCCATCGCGATGATGACCCGCGCGCTCGCCCGCGAATGGGCGACGCGGCAGATCAACGTCACCGGCATCTGCCCCGGCTACATCGAGACCGAGCTGAACGCGGACTGGTTCCGCAGCGACGGCGGCCAGAAGCAGATCGCCGGCTTCCCGCGACGCCGCCTCGGGGTCGAGGCCGACCTCGACGGCACGCTGCTGCTGCTCTGCTCCGATGCGGGGCGCATCATGACCGGAACGCTCGTCACCGTCGACGACGGCCAGTCGCTCTAGCGCCGTCCGCAAGCCGTGCGCCGCGACCATCGTCCCTACTGGCTCAAGCGGCTTCAGGCCCGCCGCTCGCTGCGCTGGGCGCGCAAATGGCTGCACCCGCAGTTCGACGCCATCGGCGAGGGCTGCGTCTTCATCAATCCGCGCGCCGTCGAGATCGTCGGTCCCGATGTCCGCATCGGCCGCAACTGCCATATCAACGCCGAGCCGACGCGCGGCACGCGCCTCTGCGTCTGGTTCGCCGGCGAGCGGGTGGGTCGCATCACGCTCGGCGACAACGTGCTGGTCAGCCCGGGAACGCGCATCATCTCGTCCTTCGGCATCGAGATCGGCTCGAACACGATGATCGCCAGCGACGTCTACATCTCCGACAGCGACTGGCACGGCATCTACGACCGCACCAGCGAGGCGGGGCAGGCGAAGCCGATCTCGATCGGCGAGAATGTCTGGCTCGGCCTCGGCGCGATCGTCGGCAAGGGCGTGACCATCGGGCGCAACTCCATCGTCGGCGCCGGCAGCGTGGTGACGAAGGACATCCCCGAAAACGTCATCGCCGCCGGCAATCCCTGCCGCGTCGTGCGCCCGCTCGATCCGGCGCAGACCTTCCGCACGCGGGCCGATTTCTTCGCCGATACCGCGGCCCTCGACGCCCTCGACCGGCTCGACCGCGCGATCCTGAAGAAGAACACGCTTCTCGGCTATTGGCGCGCCCGGCTCTTTCCCCGCGCTACCGACTGACGCCGCTTCAGCAGCCCCGGCCGATGAAGATCGCCGACGACATCTCGTTCGACTGGCCGATGACCTTCACCCGTCCGGTGCCGCGCTCCATCGGCTCGTCATGGCGGAAGGTGAAGCTCTGCAGCGCCTGCGAGGCGGGCCGCTTGGGCGGCACGCCCGAGACCTCGAACACCGGCGTCGTGCTCTCCCCGGCCAGGCGGTTGAGATCGACATCGCGCCAGCCGCCGCTGCGGGCCGTCGCCGTCACCTGCATCTTCAGCGTCCCGTCCTCGCACCAGGCATAGAGCTGGTCGACGGTCAGCAGCCGCTCGGTCCCCGTCCGGATCCGGCTCGGCTTCGACGGTTCCGGCGAGACGATCGGCACGACGCGCGAACCGTAGTCGGTCTCGGTGAAATGCTGGCAGCCGGCCAGCATCAGGACGGCCGGCAATATGACCTTACGCAAAGGGCAACCCCACTCGATGGACGCCGCCGACGCGGCCCGCTAAACCCAATCTATCGTATTCGGCCAAAACAAGAACCCGGAGGAAATCACCATGAGCGGCCCCCTCAGCGGCATCAGGATCATCGAATTCGCGGGCATCGGCCCCGGCCCCTTCTGCGGCATGCTGTTCGCCGACATGGGCGCGGACGTGGTGCGCATCGACCGTAAGGGCACGAAGGGCGGCTCGAAGTTCGACATTTCCTCGCGCGGCAAGCGCTCGGTGGCGCTCGACCTCAAGAACCCGGCCGCCATCGAGGCGGTGCTCAAGCTGCTCGACGGCGCCGACGCGCTGATCGAGGGCTTCCGTCCCGGCGTGATGGAGCGCCTCGGCCTCGGGCCGGATGTGGTCCTGAAGCGCAATCCGAAGCTCGTCTACGGCCGCATGACCGGCTGGGGCCAGACCGGCCCGCTCGCCCA
>JAEUMK010000028.1 GCA_016792565.1 Alphaproteobacteria bacterium | reverse complement strand
GCGCTGCCCGACGCGGCGGCCGCGCCGCCCATCGACCTGCCGCCGCCCGACCAGGGCACGGCGCCCGGCCTCCCCGCCGGGTGCCCGTTCAACGCCGGCCTCGAAAGCCGCTTCGTCAAAGGCACTTTCCGCCAGCCCGGCCCGGCCGCCGTCTGGCACAAGGTCAACTGGGACATCATCGAGGGCGAGCCCATCCTGCCGGTGATGCGCGCCGCGATCGCCGGCGACTATTGCAACGGCACCTCGGCCTGGCTCGACTTCCGCCTGTGGACCTTCATCAACGCCGACCTCCAGCTTTCCTTCGCGCGCGACCCCGTCGGCGAATGGATCCTGCTCGACGCCGAGACCTATCCCGGCCCGGACGGCGGCGGCGTCGCCTTCGCCCGGCTCGGCGATTCACTGGGCTGGTTCGGCCGGGCGGCGCAGAGCGTCATCTTCGAGAAGCGCAAGACACCGCTCGCCTGAGAGGAGACCGCCCATGCGCCTGCCCTTCGAGGACGGCCGCCGACGCCGCATCTATCTGATGCGCCACGCCCAGGCCGACTATTTCGCCCCCGACGGCGCCCGGCGGCCCGAGCCGAACGCCGTCCCGCTGACGCCGCAGGGCCGGCAGGAAGCGCTCGCCATGGCCGACTGGCTGTCGCCGGTGCCGTTCGACCGGGCGATCTGCTCCGGCCTCCCCCGCACGGTTGAGACCGCGACGCTGGTGCTCGGCGGGCGCGACCTGCCTCTGGAACACGCCCCGGCGTTGAAGGAGATCCAGGGCGGCGACATGGAGACCCGCTCAAGGCTCGAACCGGCCGAGTATGCCTACGCCATGTTCAGGGCCGGCGCGCCCGAGGCGCGCTTCGCGGCGGGCGAGAAATTCGCCGATTTCCGGGCCCGCGTGCTGCCCGCCTTCACCGCCATCCTCGAAGACGCGGCCTGGACCAATCTCCTGCTCGTCTGCCATGGCGGCACCAACCGGGCGATCCTGACCTGGTTCCTCGGCCTCGGCCTCGACACGTTCGGCCAGTTCGAGCAGGATTCCTGCTGCCTCAACATCCTCGACTTCGACCAGATGGACGGGACCGGGATCATCGCCCGGCGCATCGTGCGGGCGCTCAACATGACGGCGCTCGATACCGCCAAGACCGGCTCGCGCCACCTGTCGATGGAATGGCTGGCCGAAAGACACGAAAAAGCAAAGAAAAGAGGCTCCGAGGGCTAATCCACCGCCCCGTCTCCCGCGTAGTTACCCTGACAGAACAGGGGGGCACTCCCCCTGTCGGAGAGCGGGGAGTGGGTATGAGCGCGCCGGCCATCGTCTGGCTCAGGCAGGATTTGCGCCTGCAGGACAATCCGGCGCTGGCAGAGGCCGCGGCCTCCGGCCGTCCCGTCATCCCCGTCTACATCCTGGACGACGCCGCGGCCGGGGCGTGGGCGATGGGCGGCGCCAGCCGCTGGTGGCTGCATCACTCGCTGTCGGCCCTGTCGGCCGCCCTGGCGGACCTTGGCGCCCCCCTCGTCCTCAGACGCGGCGACGCCGGCGAGACGCTCGACCGCCTGATCGCCGAGACCGGGGCCGGGGCGGTCTACTGGAACCGCCGCTACGAGCCTCTCGCCGTCGCCCAGGACACGGCGATCAAGGCGCAGCTCGCCGGCCGCGGGCTCGATGCGCGCTCGTTCAACGCCGCCCTGCTGTTCGAACCCTGGACCGTCAGGACCCAGGCCGGCGAGCCCTTCAAGGTCTTCACTCCGTTCTGGCGCGCCGCCCAGGCAAGCGGCCCGATCGCCGCGCCCTTGCCCGCGCCCCGGGCGCTCGCCGCCCCCGCCGCCCCGGTCGCCGGCGAGGCGCTTGAGGACTGGGGTCTTCTGCCCGGCCGGCCGGACTGGGCGCGGTCGTTCGGCGAGATGTGGCAACCCGGCGAGGCGGGCGCGCTCAGGAAGCTGACGGCCTTCCTCGACGGCGCGATCATCGCCTATGCGAGCGACCGGGATCGTCCGGACACGGACGGTACCTCGATGCTGTCGCCGCATCTCCATTTCGGCGAGATCGGACCGCGGCAGGTCTGGCAGGCCGTGCGCTTCGCCGCCGGACGGACCGGCGCGCTGGAAGCGCCTGCCGCCAAGTTCCTGGCGGAGATCGGCTGGCGCGAGTTCTCGTACCACCTGCTCCACCAGGCGCCCCATCTGCCGGAGACCGCCTTCCGTCCGGAGTTCGCGCATTTTCCGTGGGCGGACGACCGCACGGCGCTGTCGCGCTGGCAGGCCGGACAGACCGGCGTGCCGATCGTCGATGCCGGCATGCGCCAGCTCTGGACCTATGGCTGGATGCACAACCGCGTGCGCATGGTCGCGGCCTCCTTCCTCGTCAAGCACCTGCTGATCCCCTGGCAGGACGGCGAGGCCTGGTTCTGGGACACGCTGGTCGATGCCGATCTCGCCAGCAACGCGGCGAGCTGGCAGTGGGTCGCCGGATGCGGCGCCGACGCCGCTCCCTATTTCCGCGTCTTCAATCCCGTGCTGCAGGGCGAGAAGTTCGACCCGAACGG
The DNA here is from genome assembly GCA_016792565.1 of Alphaproteobacteria bacterium. Classification (GTDB taxonomy): domain Bacteria; phylum Pseudomonadota; class Alphaproteobacteria; order Micropepsales; family Micropepsaceae; genus JADZAI01. The sequence continues at coordinate 37,518 of JAEUMK010000028.1, read as the reverse complement.
CGACTATGTGCGCGCCCATGTGCCCGAACTGGCGGGCCTGCCGGCTCCCTGGATTCACAAACCCTGGGAAACGCCCGAGGCGGTCCTCGCCGGAGCCGGCGTCGCCCTGGGCCGAACCTATCCCCACCCGATCATCAATCTGCAGGCGGGGCGCGCACGCGCCCTCGCGGCATTCTCAGCCTTGAGGGCCTGATGCAAGACTCCATGCGTATCGCAGTTATCGGTTCCGGCATCTCGGGCCTCGGCGCAGCCTGGGCGCTGTCGAAGCGGCATCAGGTCGTGCTCTACGAGAAGGCTCAGCGGGCGGGCGGTCACGCCCACACCTCGGACATCGACTATGACGGCACGCGGATCGCCGTCGATACCGGCTTCATCGTCTACAACGAGACGAACTATCCCAACCTCGTCAGGCTGTTTGCGGCGCTGGGCGTCGAGACCCAGACGAGCGACATGAGCTTCGGCGTCAGCCTCGACGGCGGCCGCCTGGAATGGTCGGGCGACCGCGTCGGGACGCTGTTCGCGCAGAAGCGCAACATCTTCCGCCCCTCGCACCATGCGATGTGGATGGACATCCTGCGCTTCAACCGCATGGCGCCGGCCGACCTGCTGAACGGATCGCTGGAAGGCCTCTCTCTCGGCGCCTATCTCGACCGCCGCCGCCTCGGCAGCGCGTTCCGCGATCGCTATCTGCTGCCGATGGCGGCGGCGATCTGGTCGACGCCGAACGCCGGCATGCTGGACTTTCCAGCCAACGCGTTCATCGCCTTCTTCGACAACCACCGCCTGCTCGCGGGCTTCGACACGCTGACCTGGCGCACCGTAACGGGCGGCTCGCGCTCCTATGTCGAGCGGCTGCTGGCCGATTTCGGCGGCGAGCTCCGTCTCGGGTGCGGCGCCGCGCGGGTCCGGCGGCACGAGACGCATGTCGAGGTGACCGGCAGCGACGGGTCGAGCGAACGCTTCGACCATGTGGTCTTCGCCGCGCATGCCGACGAGGCGCTGGCGGCGCTCGAGGATCCCGACTCGATGGAGGCCGAGCTTCTGGGCGCCATCCGCTACACGCCGAACGTCGCCGTGCTGCACCGGGACACCGCCTTCATGCCGCGGCGGCAAAAGGTCTGGTCGAGCTGGAACTATCTGGGCGATACGCGGGGGCCGGACGTGGCGGCGGTCTCGCTGAGCTACTGGATGAACCGCCTGCAGGGGATCGACCATCGGTTTCCGCTCTTCGTCACGCTGAACCCGGCCGACGAGCCGGCGGCCGACAAGGTGTTCGCGCGCTTCACCTACGAGCATCCGCGCTTCGACCTCACCGCCCAGGCCTCGCAGCAGGCGCTCCAGGCGGTGCAGGGAACCCGCCGCACCTGGTATTGCGGCGCCTGGCGCGGCTATGGCTTCCACGAGGACGGCCTGGCCTCGGGACTGGAAGTCGCGGCGCGTCTGGGGGCGCCGGCGCCCTGGGGGGCGCTCGGTCCGGCCCGCGGCTTCACGACTGCGCTGGCGGCCGAATGAGCGGCATTCCCGGCCACGGCCTCTATACCGGACGCGTCATGCATGCCCGCGCCAAGCCGGCACGGCGCTTCGTCTATCGCGTGTTCTCGCTGTTCCTCGACATCGACGCCATCGATGCGGCGCCGCAGCGCTGCGCGCTCCTGAGCCGCAATCGCTTCAATGTCCTGTCGTTCCACGACAAGGACCATGGCCCCCGCGACGGCTCGGCCCTGCGCCCCTGGGTGGAGGCGTGCCTCAACCGCGCCGGGATCGCGACCCGCCCGGACCAGATCATGCTGCTTTGCTTCCCGCGCTTGTGGGGCCTCGTCTTCAACCCCATTTCCCTCTTCTACTGCTACAGCAACGGAGTCCTGTTCGCCGTGGTGCACGAGGTGAACAACACGTTCGGCGACAGCCATGCCTATGTCGCGCCTGCGGCGGCCGACGCCGGCGGGGTCGCCCGCTACAGCGCCGACAAGGTCCTTTATGTCTCGCCGCTGCTGCCGATGCGCGCCCGCTACGACTTCGCGGCGCGCGCGCCGGGCGCGACGCTGTCCTTCGGCATCAAGGAATTCGGCGAGGAGGGCTGGCTGCTGACCGCGGCCCAGACCGGCGCCTACCGCCCTCTCACGACATGGACCGCGCTGGCCGCCGTACTGCGCCATCCGCTGATGACGCTGAAGGTCGTCGCGGCGATCCACGCCGAGGCGCTGCTCGCCTGGCTGCGCGGCGGCCGTCCGGTGGAGCGCCCGCTCAGCCCGCCCGGCGGGGTCAGCGCGGCGCTCGAGCCGACCGGACGGAGCGCCGTCGCATGACCATGGACAGCACCGCCTACCCGCAACGGCGCAGCGCGCAGAAGCCGGCGGCCGCCTATCGCGGCCTGCCCTTCGCCGCCCGGATGGTCCTCACGGCGCTGGAGCGGATCCGCTTCGGGTCCATGACCCTCGCTCTGCCGGACGGCCGGCGTTTCGAATTCCGCGGCGCGGAGCCTGGCCCGTCCGCCTTCCTGCAGGTCCACGACAACGCGATGTTCACCCGTCTGGCCATGGGCGGCTCGCTGGGCTTCGCCGAGGCCTATCTCGACGGCCTCTGGGACAGCCCCGACGTCACCGGCCTGCTGACCTGCGGGCTCCTCAACACGGCCTACGAAAGCGGCGGACGGCCCAGCCGGATGCGGCGGCTGTTCGACCGGCTGGTGCACGCGCTGCGGGCCAACACGCGGCGCGGCGCGCGGCGCAACATCCACGCGCACTACGATCTTGGAAATGCGTTCTACGAGTCCTTCCTCGACGAGACGATGACCTATTCGGCGGCCCGCTACGACAGCGGCGCCGAAAGCCTCGCGGACGCCCAGACGGCGAAATACGCCGCGCTCGCCGACGCCATCGACCTCAGGCCCGGCGAACGCGTGCTGGAGATCGGGTGCGGCTGGGGCGGCTTCGCCGAGTACGCCGCCGCCCGCCGGGGCGCCGAAGTCACCGGCATCACGATCAGCCAGGCGCAGCTCGACTACGCCAGGGCCCGCATGCAGCGGGCCGGCCTGTCGGACCGCGTCGCGCTGCGTTTCCAGGACTATCGCGACGTCGCCGAGACCTATGACAAGGTCATCTCGATCGAGATGTTCGAGGCGGTCGGCGAGCGCTACTGGCCGGCCTATTTCGGCAAGGTCGCCGAAGTCCTGAAGCCGGGCGGCGCGGCGGCGCTGCAGATCATCACCATCTCCGACGCCAGCTTCGAGACCTATCGCCGCTCGGTCGACTTCATCCAGAAGTACGTCTTTCCGGGCGGCATGCTGCCGACCCTCTCGGCGCTGCGCAGCCAGGTGGGCCGGGCCGGCCTCGGCTGGTCCGGGCACCACGCCTTCGGCGCCGACTATGCGCGGACGCTGGCGGAGTGGCGGCGGCGCTTTCTCGCCCGCTGGAGCGACATCGAGGCGCTCGGCTTCGACGAGCGCTTCAAGCGGCTGTGGACCTATTACTTCTGCTATTGCGAGGCCGGGTTCTCGGGCGGCTCGATCGACGTGATCCAGGCGCGCCTGACAAAACCCTGACAGGCAGTGCCCGCAAGAGGCCCGCCGGCAGGCGGCGGGCCCTTCGCCAGCCTAGTTCGACGCCGTCACCGGCGGCAGAGGCGCGGCCAGAACGTACTCGATCTGCGATCCGCGGGCCTCGAACGAGGTGCGCACCCAGCGGCCCGCGGCGTCGTACCAGAGGTTCATCTCAAGCGCCTCGGTCAGCGTGTAGCGCGTCGCCGGGACCTGGACGCCGCCGACCTCGATGGTTTCCGCGCCGATCCGGTCGATCCGGCCGTCGAAGACGCGTCCGTTCTGGGTGTCGATGAAGCGCCCGGCGCTGATCATCTGGGGAAACCAGTACGAGGTCGGCACGGCATCGGCCGAGACCGGCCCGCTGAAGCGCGTGCCCTGGACGACGAAGCCGTCGCCCTGGCGCTGGAGCGAGAGCGTATGGTCGTCGCCGTCGTCGTAGGTGGTCGAGCTGAGGGCCTGCAGCGCCCCGTCCCGCCAGACTTCGCGCGAGCTGTGATTGTAGTAGAAGACCCGGATCGAGGCGAACGTCACGGCCAGTTCGATGGAGGTCTCGGCGATCAGGTCGTCGCCCTCGCGCGAGAAGGTCACGCGGTGGTGCCCGATCTCCTCGCCGTCCCGGAAGACGCGGAAGTCGATGTCGGAGGGCTGGCTGGCCTCGGCGCGGGCTGCCGCCAGCCCGAGGAACGCCAGTAGAACGACGGCAATGCTGCGAACCATGGTTGCGCTCCCTTTGATCGGCCAGCCAAGTCTTGCGGATAGCCCATCTACGCCGCCGGGTGCGGTACGGATGCAAAGACAGCCTCGACGTCCCGCCGTGGACGGGGCGGCACAAGCGACGCTAAAAGGCTCGGGACCGCAACAACAGAAACGCCCATGCCCCTCAGCGATCCCTCCGTGCTCGTTTCCTGCGATTGGCTCAAGGACCGGCTGGGAACGCCGGACATCCGCATTCTCGACGCCTCCTGGCACCTTCCGGCCGCCAACCGGTCGGGCCGGCGCGAGTTCGAGGACGAGCACATTCCGGGCGCCCTGTTCTTCGACATCGACGAAATCGCCGATGCCGCCTCGCCCCTGCCGCACATGCTGCCGCCGGCGGAGAAGTTCTCGAGCCGGGTGCGCAGGCTGGGCATCGGGGACGGCACCACGGTCGTCGTCTACGATGCCTACGGCATGTTTTCGGCGGCGCGGGCGTGGTGGATGTTCCGGGCCATGGGCCACGAGAACGTCGTGGTGCTGGACGGGGGCTTCCTGAAATGGCGGGCCGAGGGGCTGCCGGTCACCGACGCCACCATCTCCCCCTTCCAGCGCCATTTCACGACGCGTCCCAACTGGTCGCTGGTGCGTACGTTCCAGGACGTGAAGTCCGCTCTGGAGAACGGGACCGCCCAGGTCATCGACGCCCGCTCGGCGGCGCGCTTCTCGGGCGCGGAGCCGGAGCCCCGGCCGGGACTGCGCAGCGGCCACATGCCGGGCGCCGTCAACCTGCCCTTCGCCACGCTGCTGCGCCCGGACGGCACGCTGAAGCGCAAGGACGACCTGCTGCGGGTTTTCGCCGAGGCGGGGATCGACCCGAAGCGGCCGGTCATCGCGACCTGCGGCTCGGGCGTCTCGGCCTGCCTGCCGCTCCTGGCGCTTGCCGCGATCGGCCATCGCGACGGCGCGCTCTACGACGGCTCCTGGGCGGATTGGGGCGGCCGTGCCGACGCGCCGGTCGCCACCGGCCCCTGACGATGATCCCGCTGCCGACGACGGTCACCTTCCTGCAGATGTATGCCCGCAGCGAGCGCCGCGCGACGGCGCCGACGGGCCGCCGTCTTCTGCTGACCCGGGCCGAGCGGCCGCCGGTCGGCTTCTACCGCTTTCTCTACGAGAGCGTCGGCAAGCCCTGGGTCTGGGTCAACCGGCGGCGGATGAGCGACGCCGATCTCGCCGCCGCGATCCACCAGGACGGGATCGAGATCTACGTCCTCTACGTCGATGGCTGCCCGGCCGGCTATGCCGAGCTGGACGCCCGCAATCCGCAGAACATCGAGCTCGCCTATTTCGGCCTCGCGCCGGATTACACCGGGCTGGGCCTGGGCGCCTTCTTCCTCGGCGAAGCGATCGCCATCGCCTGGGACAAGGCCCCCCGGCGGCTGCACGTCCAGACCTGCACCCTGGATCACCCGCGCGCCCTGCCGCTCTATCAGCGCTTCGGTTTCCAGCCCTTCGGCCAGGTCCAGGCGATGGTCGAGCCGATCGGCGACGAGCCGCACCCGCTGGTCGCCGCCCAGAGAGCCGCCCCCGCGTCGCCATGACGCATCGCCGCAGCCGCAATCCCGCCGTCAACCGCTAGGATGATCGCAGCGGGACCCAAAGCGAGGGAGTGGCCCATGAAGATCTGTTCGACACTGTTGCTGAGCGTCGCGCTCGGCGTAGCCAGCGCAGCGGCCCAGACGGCGGAGCCGACGCCGGCCCCGGCCGGCGAACCGGCGACCGACGCCGGATGCGAGGACGGCCCCGGCGCCGGCGGCGGCTACGCGGAACCGGGCAAGGCGCCCGGCTGCACGGACGCAGCCAAGACCGACGACGACGGTCCCGGCGCCGGCGGCGGCTACAGCGAAACCGCCGCGGAACCCGCGGCCGGCGAGCCTGCCGCCGACACGACCAAGTGCGAAGACGGCCCGGGCGTCGGCGGCGGCTATGGCGAGGACGGCAAGGCGGCCGCGCCCGGCTGCGAGGACAAGCCGCCGGCGGCTGGCGAAGACGGCCCCGGCGTCGGCGGCGGCTACACGCCGAACTGACACCGCGCTACAAGCCCCCGGAACGCCTGGCGCTCCGGGGGTATTGCGCATCCGGCGTCAGGCGGCCTTCGCCAGGCCTTCGGCGACGAGGGCTTCCTGGACCTTGGGACGCGCCGCGATGCGCGCCTGGTAGGCCGCGAGCTTCGGCCAGGTCTTGAGGTCGATGCCGACGAAGCCGGCCCAGCTCTGCAGGACGAAGAGATAGGCATCGGCGACGCTGAAGGTCGCGCCGCAGACGAAGTCGCGGCCGTCCGCGAACAGCGTCTCCAGATAGCCGAGGCGCTTGGAAACGGTTTCGATCGCCGCCTTCTTGGCCTCGTCGCTGCCGCCCTGGAAGATCGGTCCGAATGCCTTGTGCAGTTCGGACGAGAGGTAGTTCAGCACTTCCTGAAGCCGTGCGCGCTCCAGCGTGCCGGGCTTCGGCGCCAGGCCGCTCTCGGGCTTCTGGTCGGCGAGATACTGCGTGATCGCCGGCCCTTCGGTCAGGACCTCGCCGCCGCCCAGCTGCAACGCCGGCACGGCGCCCTTGGGATTGACGGCCAGATAGTCGGACCCGTCCGCCGTCTTCTTGGCCTTCATGTCGATCTTGTCGAGATCGAAGGCATAGCCGGCCTCGCGCAGGACGATGTGCGGCGCGAGCGAACAGGCGCCGGGGGAATAGTAGAGTTTCATATGTTCTCCTTCAGGACCGGGCGCGGCGGGCGGTTCGGATCGCCCGCTCCGGCCCCGGCGTCTGAGGACATGGGGTGCCCGGAGCGGAATTAAACCTGTCGCAGCGTCATGTGCGACAGACCGCCTCGCCTCAGTGCCCCACGAGAATCTGGCTGAGGAACTGCTTCGTGCGCTCGTGCTTCGGGTTCTCGAAAAACTCGGCGGGCGGGGCTTCCTCGACGATGCGGCCGTAGTCCATGAAGACCACGCGGTCGGCGACCTTGCGGGCAAAACCCATCTCGTGGGTGACGACCAGCATCGTCATCCCCTCCTCCGCCAGCTCGACCATGACTTCCAGAACCTCGCCGATCATTTCCGGATCGAGCGCCGAGGTCGGCTCGTCGAACAGCATGATCTTGGGATCCATGGCCAGCGCCCGGGCGATCGCCACGCGCTGCTGCTGGCCGCCGGAAAGCTGGCCGGGATATTTCTTCGCCTGCTCGACGATGCGCACGCGTTCCAGAAGTTCCAGCGCCGTCTTCTCGGCCTCGGCCTTGGGACGCTTGCGCACCCAGATCTGCGCCAGCGTGCAGTTCTCCAGCACCGTGAGATGCGGGAAGAGGTTGAACTGCTGGAACACCATGCCGACCTCGCGCCGCACTTCGTCGATGGCGCGCAGATTGCTGGTCAGCTCGTGCCCCTCGACCAGGATACGGCCCGACTGGTGCTCCTCCAGGTGGTTGATGCAGCGGATCAGCGTCGACTTGCCGGAGCCCGATGGCCCGCAGATCACGATGCGCTCGCCCTTCGCCACTTTCAGCGAGGCGTCCTTCAGCACGTGAAAGCGGCCGTACCACTTGTTCACGCGCTCCATCTCGATGGCCCAGGTGTCGCTCATGCCTTGCCGGTTCCGACTTTGCCGCCGCCCACGGTGCGTTCCAGATAGGCGCTGTAGCGCGACATGCCGAAGCAGAACGCGAAATAGACGAGCGCCGCGAAGAGATAGCCGGTGAACGCCGTGTTGGGCGTCGACCAGGCGGGGTCCGAATTGCCGGCCTTGATGACCTGCAGGAAGTCGAAAAAGCCCATGATCGAGATGAGCGAGGTGTCCTTGAAGAGGCTGATGCAGGACGAGACGATCGAAGGCAGCGAGATCTTCAGGGCCTGCGGCATGGTGATCAGCAGCGTCGTGCGCCAGTAGCCGAGGCCCAGCGCCGCCGCCGCCTCGCGCTGTCCCTTGGGGATCGCCGCGAGGCCGCCGCGCACGATCTCGGCCATATAGGCCGAGCTGAACAGCGAGATCGCGACCAGCGCGCGCAGCAGCTTGTCCGGGTTCCAGCCCGAGGGCAGGAACAGCGGCATCAGGTTCGAGGCCATGAAGAGGATCATGATCAGCGGCACGCCGCGCACGAACTCGATGAAGCCGATCGACAGCCAGCGGATCACCGGCAGCTCCGACTGGCGGCCGAGCGCCAGGAGAATGCCGAGCGGCAGCGAGACGACGATCCCGGTGAGCGAGATGATCAGGGTCAGCAACAGGCCGCCCCACTTGCTCGACGGCACGATGGGCAGGCCGAACAGGCCGCCCGACAGAAGCACATAGACGAGCAGCGGGAAGGCGAAGACCATCGCCAGGCCGACCCAGAGCTTGCCCGGCAGGCGCGGGATCATCAGCCAGGCGATGCCGATCGCGCCGACGACGTAGACGATGTCGACGCGCCAGCGCTCGACCGCGTCGTAGAAGCCGTAGATGAGCTGCCCGCCGCGGCCGGCGATGTAGGGCCAGCAGGCGCCCTTGCCCTCGCCGAGGCAGGCCTCGCGGGTCTCGCCGCTCCACACCGCGCTGAAGACCGCCCAGTCCAGAGCCGGCGGCACGACGGCGGCGATGAAGGCGATGGAGAGGATCGTGAGCAGGATGTTCGTCCACGACGAGAACAGATGCTCGCGCAGCCATTCCACGGCCAGAGCCGACCACGGGCGGTCGGGAGGCTCGCGCTGCAGGGAGGCGTCGCTCATCTCAGCGCTCCCTGATCTGGGTTCGGCGGTTGTAGAGATTCATGACCAGCGAGGTCAGCAGGCTGAGGGTCAGGTAGATCGCCGCCGTCAGGCCGAGAATCTCGATCTCGCGCCCGGCCTGCGCCAGCGCCGTCCCGGCGAAGACGGCGACGATGTCCGGATAGGCGATGGCGGTGGCGAGCGAGGAGTTCTTGGTGAGATTGAGATACTGGCTGGTCAGCGGCGGGATGATGATCCGCATCGCCTGCGGAATGACGACGAGCCGCAGGCGCTGCCCCCGCGAGAGGCCGAGCGCCGAGGCGGCCTCGGACTGGCCCTTGGAGACGCCCTCGATGCCCGAGCGGACGATCTCGGCGATGTAGGTCGCGGTGTAGATGGTCAGCGCCAGCACCAGCGCGACCAGTTCGGGCTGGATGGCGAGGCCGCCGCGGAAATTGAAGCCCTTGAGTTCGGGGAACTCCAGCGTCACCGGCATGCCGGCCGCGACGAAGGCGAGCACCGGCAGGCCGACCGCCGCCGCCGCACCCATCAGAAGATCGGGCGGACGCTTGCCGGTCGCCTGCTGGCGGGCTCGCGCCCAGCGCGTGAGCAGCATCGCGGCGGCAAGGCCGGCGGCGAGGCCTGCGAGGATCGTCCAGGCGCCGTCGCCCCAGTGCAGCTTGGGCACGAAGAGGCCGCGGTTCGACAGGAAGAGGGCGTCGCCCAGCGAGATCGCCTGCTTGGTCGGCGGCAGGGTCGGCAGCAAGGCGAGGTAGAAGAAGAGGATCCACAAGAGCAGCGGCACGTTGCGGACGAACTCGACATAGGAGGCGGCCAGCCGCGAGACGATCCAGTTCGGCGACAGCCGCGCGATGCCGACGACGAAGCCGAGGATCGTCGCCAGCACGATGCCGAGCCCCGCTACCAGCAGCGTGTTCAGCAGGCCGATCCTCAGGACGTCCCAGTACGAGCTCTCGCGCGTGTAGTCGGTCAGCTTGAAGCTGATCTCGAACCCCGCGGTATTGTCCATGAAGCCGTAGCCGAAAGTGCGCAGCTCGCTCCAGGCGTTGGCCGCGAACCAGGCGAGCAGGCCGACGACGGCCGCCAGCACCACGGCCTGGAGCAGCAGGCCGCGCCAGCGGCCATGCTCCCACGGCCAGGGACGCGGCGGGCGCTCCGGCGGCAGAACGCCCGCCGTATCGTCCTGCGCGCTCACCTCAGGATATCCCCCATCCCCAAGACGGCGCGGATCAGCGGATCGGCGGCGCGTATTGCAGACCGCCCTGGGTCCAGAGCGCGTTCTTGCCGCGCGGGATGCCCAGCGGCGAGCCGGCCCCGACATTGCGGTCGAAGATCTCGCCGTAATTGCCGACCTTGCGGATCACGCGCACGGCCCAGTCGTTGGTGAGGCCGATCTGGGTGCCGAAATCGCCCTCGACGCCCAGCAGACGGCGGACCTCGGGGTTCTGGCTCTGGAGCTGCTCGTCGATGTTCTGCGAGCTGACGCCCAGCTCCTCGGCATTGAGCATCGCGTAGAAGGTCCAGCGCACGAGGTCCTCCCACTCGTCGTCGCCCTGGCGCACGGCCGGGCCGAGCGGCTCCTTGGAGATGATCTCGGGCAGGATGAGATGGGCGCTGGCGTCGGCGAGTTCGAGACGGGCGGCGAAGAGACCGGACTGGTCGGTCGTGTAGGTGTCGCAGCGACCGCCGTCATAGGCAGTCAGCGCCTCCGATTCCTTCTCGAAGGCGAGGATCTGGTACTGCATGCCGCGCGCCCCGAAATAGTCGGCGACGTTCAGTTCGGTCGTCGTGCCGGTCTGGGTGCAGACGGTCGCGCCGCCGAGGCCTTCGACGCTGGTCACGCCGCTGTCGGTCTTCACGATGAAGCCCTGGCCGTCATAGTAGGTGACGCCGGTGAACTCCATGCCGAGCCCGGCGTCGCGCTGCATCGTCACGGTGGTATTGCGCGACAGCAGGTCGAACTCGCCTTTGGTCAGCGCCGTGAAGCGCTCCTTGGCCGTGGTCGAGGTGTAGCGGACGGCGTTCGGATCGTCGAAGATGGCCGCGGCGACGGCGCGACAGACATCGACGTCGATGCCGCTCCAGTTGCCCTGCCCGTCCGGGTTGGAGAACCCGGCGAGGCCGTCGCTGACGCCGCACTTCAGATAGCCGCGCGCCTTGACCTCGGCGAGCGTCTTGCTGGCCGCTTCGGCCGGCTGGACCGCCAGAAGGGCCGCCGCGGCGGCGGCAAACGTCAATGCCGTGTGAACGTGTTTCATGTCCGCGTCCTGTCCAGATTTGCCCGGCCCCGGTCAGCGAGGAATACCCCCTGACATGCCGCGCTGCACACCCTTATGCTCACCGAAACGACGCGCGGCGCAAGAGGCAGCGGACAGGACCCCATGAAGGACAAGACCCGCCTCATCCACGCAGGCCGCCATCCCAGGGAGCATATCGGCGCGGTGAACGTGCCGGTCTATCGCGCCTCGACCATCCTGCACCCGACGATGGCCGACCTGGAGGGCGCGACGCTGCGCTACGGCTATGGCCGCCGCGGCACGCCGACCACGCGCGGCCTGGAGGAACTGGTCTGCGCGCTGGAGGGCGGCTCGCGCACCGTGCTGACGCCGTCCGGCCTCTCGGCCTGCACCGCCGCCCTGCTCGCGGTGCTGGACGCGGGCGACCATCTGCTGATGACCGACACGGTCTACGGTCCGACGAGGGCATTTTGTCGCGGTCCGCTCGCCCGCTTCGGGATCGAGACCTCCTGCTACCCGGCGACCGCGACCGCCGCCGAGCTGGAGGCGCTGATCCGCCCCAACACGCGGGCGCTCTATCTGGAATCGCCCGGCTCGGGAACGTTCGAGGTGCAGGACGTCCCCGCTCTCGCCGCCGCCGCCAGGGCGCGCGGCCTCGCCGTGCTGATGGACAACACCTGGGCGACGCCGCTCTACTGCAAGCCGCTGGCGCTGGGCGCCGACATCTCGATCGCCGCCGCCACCAAGTATTTCGTCGGCCATGCCGACGTGCTGATCGGCACGATCACCGCGAACGAGGCCTACGCCAAGCGCCTGCTGGCCTTGCACGGCGCCATGGGCCTCTACGTTTCGGGCGACGATGCCTACCTCACCCAGCGCGGCATGCGCACCATGGACGTCCGGCTGGCCCGGCATCAGGAAACCGCGCTGAAGATGGCGGGCTGGCTGAAGGCGCGCCCGGAAGTCGCGCGCGTGCTCTATCCGGCGCTCGACGACGATCCCGGCCACAGCCTGTGGAAGCGCGACTTCACGGGCGCCTCGGGCCTCTTCGGCGTCGAACTGAACCCCGCGCCCAAGGCGGCGGTGGCGGCGATGCTCGACGGCTACGAGCTGTTCGGCATGGGCTGGTCGTGGGGCGGCTATGAAAGCCTTTGCGTGCCGACCAAGATCGAGCGCACGGAAGGCGGCTACCGCCCTGCCGGGCCCCTGCTGCGCTATCACGCCGGGCTTGAGGACGCGGACGACCTGATCGCCGACCTCGCCGCCGGATTCGAGCGATTCAACGCAAAGCTGTGAGCCCTTGATGCCCTACGAGAAGACGCTGGAGGAACTGGCGGCGCGGCGCGCGGCCGCGTTGGCGATGGGATCGCCCAAGCGCCTGGCCGAGCGGCGCGAGGCCGGCATCCTCAACGCCCGCGAGCGCCTGGCGCTGCTGTTCGATCCGGGCAGCTTCGAGGAGGCGGGCCTGCTCGCCCAGTCGGTGCGGCCGGAGATGGCCGGGCGCACCCCGGCCGACGGCGTCGTCTCGGGCTTCGGCCGGATCGACGGGCGGCTGGCCGGCGCGAACGCCGCCGACTTCACGACCTACGGCTCTTCGTCCGCCGAGACGCACGGCAAGAAGCAGGGCTTCGTGCGCGCCGCCTGCGAGAAGAACGGCCTGCCGCTCGTCTATCTCAACGAGTGCGCCGGCGGGCGCATTCCCGACATCATGGGCGCGGCCGGGATCGGCCGGGCGGGCGAAGGCGGCCGCTACACCCGCCGCCGCTCGTCGCCCGTGCTGGCCGCCGTGCTCGGCCTCACCTATGGCGGCGGCGCCTTCGCCTGCATCAACGCCGACCTCGTCGTCATGCGCAAAGGCTCGGTGCTGGCGGTTTCCAGCCAGATGACCACCTCCGTCGCCATCGGCGAGGAGGCCGACCCGCAGGACCTCGGCGGCTGGCGGCTGCACAGCGAGACGACCGGCTTCGTCGATGCGGTGGTCGATACCGACGCCGAAGCGATCGCCTGGATCAAGCGCGCCCTCTCCTATCTGCCCGATCACGCCAACGCGGCGACGCCGGTGCAGGCGGACCACGCCGACGGCGACGCGGCGGCGCTGCTGGACCTCGTTCCCGAGACGCGGGCCAAGACCTACGACATCCGCAAGGCGATCGCCGCCATCGCCGACGCCGGCTCGGTGCTGGCGATCAAGGATCGCTTCGCCAAGGCCGCCGTCACGGCGTTCGCCCGCATCAAGGGCCGGGCCGTCGGGATCGTCGCCACCAACCCGATGTTCAAGGGCGGCGCGCTCGACCCCGATGCCTGCGACAAGATCGCCAGCTTCATCGTGCTCTGCGACAGCTTCAACCTGCCCCTCGTCTTCCTCGCCGACACGCCCGGCTTCCTCGTCGGGCTGGAGAGCGAGCGGCGGCGGCTGCCGGGCAAGATCATGAATTTCATGGCGGCGCTGGAGCTTGCGAGCGTTCCCAAGATCGCGCTCGTGCTGCGCAAGAGCTTCGGACAGGCCTATCTGAATATGGGCGCGGGCCGTTCCGACACGACCGCCGCCTGGGCCGGGGCCGAGATCAGCTTCATGGACCCGGCCGTCGCGGTGAACATCGTCTATGCGGTGAAGCGCGAGGACGATCCGGCGCGCTTCGAGGATCTGGCGAAGGAGGTCGCCAAGGGCACCTCGGCCTACGACCTTGCCGCGCCCTTCATGGCGCACGCGGTGATCGACCCGCGCGAGACGCGCGACTACCTCGCCCGCCATCTCGACATCTTCAGCCGACGCCTCACCGGCGCCATCGGCGACCACCGTCTGGCCGACTGGCCGCCCGCCTTCTAAGAAGACTGCACATCCGAGGAACGCCTGATGAAACGCACCACCATCGCCAGCGAGATCACCGGCAAGGTCTGGAAGATCGAGGCCGCGGCCGGCTCGAAGCTGGCCGAGGACGATCCCATCGTCATCCTGGAGAGCATGAAGATGGAGATCCCGGTCTCCGCCCCGATCGACTGCACGGTCGTCGAGATCCTGGTCGCCGAGGGCGACACGGTGGCCGAGGGTCAGGCGGTCGCGGTGATCGAGGGCTGAGGCCCTACCACTCGCGGCGGGCCATCGCATTCCAGGGGATCGAGGCGAGCGCCAGGGCGACGACCAGCCCGGCGCCGAGCCCGATGACGACGCCGTCCACGGTGTCGAGCCCCTTGGCGACCTGCGCCAGCCAGCCGCCGAACGACACGCCGGAAACCGAGCCGAAGAGAAGCCACGCTTTCATGGCGTTAACCTAGCGCAAGCCGGACACTCAGGCGATGCCGGTTTCGAACAGTTCCTTCAGATAGGGCGAGAGGAACTTGTCCTCGGGGTCGGCGCGGCGGCGGGCGGCCTGGAAATCCGCCCATCTGGGGTACATCCCTTCGAAGTCGGCGGCCTTCAACCGGTGCTGCTTGCCCCAGTGCGGCCGGCCGCCGAACGAGCGGCAGATCTCCTCCGCCGCCCCGAACAGCCGCCACTGGTCCATCTTCGGGTCCTGGTGGACCGACAGCGTGACGCTCTCGCGGCCATGGAACGGGCTGATCCAGATATCGTCGGCCTTCACGAAGCGGAACTCGATCGGGAACGCGGTCGGGATGCGCTCGGCCCGGATACGGGCGACCAGCGCCCGGGTCGCGGCGGCCGCCGACTCGCGCGGCACGGCATATTCCATCTCGTTGAAGCGGGTCGTGCGGGCCGAGGGAAAGGTCTCCCAGCTCCAGCGCACCCGGCCGGGCTTGGCCTCGCCGGCCGCCATCTGGCGGGTGAGGAAGCGGTGGAACCAGGCGCTGGTCCACGGCACGTACCGCACCATCCGGCCGATGTGCTGGAAGGCCTTTTCCTCGGCCGACACGCGCTCGCCCCGCGCCTTCATGCCGGCGATGTCGAGCACCCGCTCGGGCCGGACACCCTCGGCGATGTCGAGCGACTTGGCGACGACCCGGTCGGCATAGGGAAACCAGAAAAACTCGAAATGACGGTGCTTTACGGCGTATTCCTCTAGCCGGTTCAGGGTCTCCTCGGCGTCCGCCGCCCAGCTCGCCTCGTTCAGCGCATAGGACGGTCTGAGCTTCAGGCGGAAGCGTGTGACGACGCCCAGCGAACCGATCGAAAGTCTCGCTGCTTCAAATAGTTCACGATCGTTCTTCGCATCGACTGTGAGAATGTCGCCCGCCCCGGTCACCAGCGTCACGCCGCAGACCATGGTCGAGAGCGAGCCGAGATCGACCCCGGTGCCATGGGTGCCGGTGCCGATCGCCCCGCCCAGGGTCTGGCGGTCGACGTCGCCCTGGTTGGCGAGCCCGAGGCCGTGCGCATGGAGCAAGGGGCCGACCATGTAGACCGGGGTTCCGGCCCACAGTTCCGCTTCCCCGGTTTCCGGCGAGGCCGAGATCAGGCCGGCCATGTGCTCCAGGCTGACGATGACGCCGTCGCTGGCGCAGAGCGGCGTGAAGGAGTGCCCCGAGCCGGCCGGGCGGATCGGCCCGCCCGCATGGGCGCGGATCAGTCCGGCCAGTTCGGCCTCGTCGCGGGGGCGCCAGATCGCCTCGGGCCGCGCGGTGACGGCGCCGGACCAGTTCGTCCAGACGGGAGTCGGTGTGTTCATGGGCAGGACGCTAACGCACCCCGCCGGGCGATCAATCCCGGATGGGCGCGAATTCGGAGGCGCGGCGCTCGGCTTCGGCCACTTCATCGACCGGCATCGCCGCCCGCAGGCGCTCGCGGGCGTCGGGCGCGCTCTGGTCGACCTGGCCCCGATCGTCGAGCGGGATGGAGGCAAATCCCTGCTCGGCGGCAAGCGTGAAGTACTTGAGCGCCTCGATCCGGTCCGCGGCGATGCCCTCGCCGGTCTCCAGCATGGTCGCGATGTTGTACTGGCCCTGGACATGGCCGCGCTCGGCGGCCTTCAGGTACCATTGCGCCGCCGCTTCAAGATCGGCCGGCACGCCGGTGCCGTATTCGTAGAGGCTGCCCATCTCGAACTGGGCGCGCGGCTCGTTGGCCTCGGCGGCCTGGCGGATCCACTTCACCGCCTCGGCCACGTCGCGCTTCACGACGTTCGGCTTGCCGTCGAGATACTCGACGCCGAGGCGATAGGCGGCCCAGCGATCGCCCTGCTCGGCGGCGGCCCGCCAGGTCGACAGCGCCTCGGGGTAGAGGCCGCGCCGGAACAGATCGTCGCCGGCCGGCAGGGCTTCCTCCGCGGCGGCGGCGGCGGCCGGTGCGGCGGGCGTGGCGGCCAGACGGGCGCGCGAATCGCGCGTCTCCGCCGGGGCATCGGCGCCCGCCTCGCCTGAGAGATTTCCGATCAGGCCTTCATCCGCCGCCTTGCTGAACGCCGATTCGGCGCGGGTGATGCCGCTGGGCTTGGGCGCGAAGGCGTTGCGCTCGGCGATGATCTTGTCGATGTCCGCGCGCTGCATCTGGGGCGGCGGGGCGGCGGCGACCTGCTCTTCGCGCGCCGCGCCCGGCTCGGGCACGTTCGCGAAGAACAAAAACCCGCCCGCCCCCGCCAGAAGGGCGGCGACGGCGACGCCGGCGAGCAGCAGCGTGCGGGACGGATCTTTCATCGCGACGGACATGTCATACCGTGATTTCAGTCACACTGAACTTGGCCGACGACTATGGCAAGACGGCGGCGCGGGCGCGGCGGAGCGGGGGTGGAACCATGATGGGCAGGGTCGTCTCGGTCAGCCTCAGTCCGGCTCATAGCATGAGCAAACCGCGTGTGGATGCGGTTAACCTGATCGCCGGACTTGGCGTCGCGGGCGACGCCCATGCCGGGGCGACGGTGAAGCACCGCTCGCGCGTGGCGCGCGATCCTTCGCAACCCAATCTGCGCCAGGTCCATCTCATCCATGCCGAGCTGCACGACGAACTCGGCGCCGCCGGATTCGTCGTCGCCCCCGGCGCGATGGGCGAGAACATCACGACGCGCGGCATCGACCTGCTCGCCCTGCCGGTGGGCGCGCGGCTCGGCATCGGCGCGGATGCCGTCGTCGAGGTGACCGGCCTGCGCAACCCCTGCGCCCAGCTCGACGGCCTGCAACCCGGGCTGATGAAAGCGGTGCTGGGCCGCGCCCCGGACGGCGGCCTCGTCCGCAAGGCAGGCATCATGGCCATCGTCCTGACCGGCGGCACGGTGCGCCCCGGCGACGCCATCGCCGTCACCCTGCCGGACGGTCCGCGCCGCGCGCTCGAGCCGGTCTAGAACGCTGGCGACCCCGGCGTGACTCGAACACGCAACATCCCGCTTAGAAGGCGGGTGCTCTATCCGGTTGAGCTACGGGGTCGCTGAAGCGTGTTGTCGCCAGCGGCGCGGCCGGGCGCAAGTGGCCTTCGCCGCTCAGTGGGTCCACAGGCCCTTGCGGTCGTATCTGAAATTGTCGGCATAGGCCCTGAGGTTGGGCTTGCGCTCGCGCGGTTCGAACACCTGATAGGGGATGGCGTGCGCCTCGGCATAGGCGACCGCCTCCTCCTTCGTCTCGAACGAGAGGCGAAGCTGGGTGCGGGTGTCGCCGGACGAGGTCCAGCCCATCAGCGGTTCGACCTCGCGCTTCTCGGACGCCTCGAACTCCAGCAGCCAGTCGCGGCTGCGGCCGGTGCCGGACTGCATGGCGGTCTTCGCGGGACGATAGATGCGGGCAAGCATGCTCAGCTCCTCAAATCCGGACCCTCGGGCCGCGATGGTCGGGGCGGCGTGATTCGAACACGCGACCCTCTGCTCCCAAAGCAGATGCGCTACCAGGCTGCGCTACGCCCCGGCATCGCGGGCCCGAACTTTCGCCGTGGCGGGGGCGTATCATGCGGGGGCCTGTCCGCTCAAGCGGCGCCTGGCCCGGGCGGCGTGCCCCTCCATCAGCTTGAAGACGCCCGACGCGGTGAACAGCAGCCGCGCCCCGCAGCGGATCTCGGCCTCGGCGAAGGCCATGGTGCGGGTGACGCGGGTCGTCCTCGCCGTGCCTTCGACCCAGTCGCCGATCCGCGCGGCGGCGAGGAAGTCGCTGGTCATGCGCACCGTCAGCATCGGCGCGCCCGAGGCGCGGAACACCGCCTCGGCCAGAAGCCCGTCGGCGAAGGCCATGTACCAGCCGCCATGGACCAGGCCGAAGCTGTTGCAGTGGCGCTTCAGGACGCGAAAACCGCGCTTCCAGCCATCGTCGCCGTCGCGCCGGTAGATCGGCCCGTTATGGGTGGTGAACGGCCCGCGTCCCTCGGCGAGGGTGAAGCCGTCCGGCGGCGGGGCGTCCTCGTCGTGGGTCATGGCGCTTGGTTCCCGAAGGCGGCGTGGCGCACCAGCGATCCCGGCGCGATGCCGAGCCGGACCGCGACACCGGCGTTCACCTCCAGCACGGCCTTCGCCGGAACGACCGAGCGGATGAAGTCGCGGCTATAGGGCACCGCGCCCTCGGCGACGCTCACCACCACGCCGTCCGGCCCGATGAACACGATGTCGAGCGGCAGCACCGTGTTCTCCATCCACATGACCAGGGGCACGACGGCGTCGTAGAGGAACAGCATCCCCGCGTCGGCCGCCATCTCGGTGCGGTACATCAACCCGCGTTCGCGTTCGGCGGCGTCGTCGGCGATCTCCACGTCGAAGCGATAGGCCCCGCTGGCGGTTTCCACCACGAGGCTCGATGTCTCCCAGGCGAGCGGCGGCGGCAGGTTCGCCGGCGTCTCGGCGCTGCAGGCAGCCGTCGCCCCGAGCAGGAGAGCGGCAAGCAGGGAGACGGCGCGCGGCATGTTTCGACTCGATCCGGGACGGGCCTTGCCGTTATACAGGCCTCCTCATCCGGGGGGAGCCGCCGATGCGCGGCTGAGAGGTTCCGACAGGGAACGACTCCTTGAACCTGAACCGGTTAGCACCGGCGGAGGGACGGACCTTGGCGGCCTCTCCCGCGGCGACGCGGATCGACATTTCCGGCCTCGGCCTCTCGTATGACGGGACGGCCCTGTTCGACGGCTTCGACCTGACGGTGGAGCCGGGCGAACTCCTCTGCCTGCTGGGGCCGAGCGGCGCCGGCAAGTCGACGCTGCTGCGCGCCGTCGCCGGCCTCGCCCGCGCCGAACGCGGCGGCGTCCGCTTCGACGGCGGCTGCGGCGTCGCGCTGATGACTCAGGACGATGCGCTGCTGCCCTGGGCGAAGGCCATCGACAACGTCGTGCTCGGCGCCCGGCTGCGCGGCGATCGGCCGGACGTCCAGCGGGCGGCGGCGCTGCTCCGGGCGGCCGGCGTCGATGCGGCGGCCGGACGGCCCGCGACGCTTTCCGGCGGCATGCGCAAGCGCGTGGCGCTCGCCCGCCTGCTCTACGAGGACCGTCCGGTCGCGCTGCTCGACGAACCGTTCTCGGCGCTCGACGCCATCACGCGGCGCAGCGTCCAGGCGCTGACCCGGCGGCTGCTCGCCGGGCGCACGGCGATGCTGGTCACGCACGATCCGTTCGAGGCGCTGGCGATGGCCGACCGCATCGTCGTGCTGGCCGGATCGCCGGTGCGCATCGCGCTCGACGCCGCGCCGCCCCGGTCCGGCGCGTTGCGCGATCCCGCCGATCCGGCGCTCAGGCCGCTCTACCTCGCCGTGCTGGCGGCGCTGGAGGGCGCGGCATGAGGCTGGCGCTCTCCGCTCTCGCCGTTTTCGTCGTGCTGCTGGGCGCCTGGTGGGCCTTGAGCGCGAGCCTCGGCCTGCCTGCCTATATCCTGCCCTCGCCGCTCCAGACCGCCGCCGCCTTCGCCGCGCGGCCCGCCTTCATCCTGGAGAACGCGGCCGTGACGGCGCTGGAGATGGCGCTCGGCTTCGCCTGCGGCGCCATCCTCGGCATCCTCTGCGCGCTCGCCATGGCCGCGGCCCTGCCGGTGCGAATGGTCCTGCGTCCCGTCCTGGTCGCCAGCCAGGCGATCCCCGTCTTCGCCCTCGCGCCGATCTTCGTCGTCTGGATGGGCTATGGCATGGCCCCCAAGATCGCCATCGCGACGCTGGTGATCTTCTTCCCCGTCGCCGCCGCCTTCGCCGACGGGCTGCGCCGCACGCCCCCCGCCCTCGCCGAGGCGGCGCGGGTGATGGCCGGAACCGGCCTTGCGGCGCGCTGGCGAGTCCTGCGCCATGTCACCGTTCCGGCCGCCCTGCCCGCCCTCGGCACCGGCCTGCGGGTCGGCGCCGGCGTCGCCGCCATCGCGGCGGTGATCGGCGAGTGGGCGGGATCGAGCGCCGGGCTCGGCTATGTGATGCTGTGGGCCAACGGCCGCTCGCAGATCGCGCTGATGTTCGCCGCGCTGATCACCCTCTTTGCGCTGGCGATCGCCTTCGCCGCGCTGATCGACGTTCTGACGAGAAGGATGACCCCATGGATCGCGGAAACGCCCTGACCTTCAGCCGCCGCGCCCTTCTGGCCGGTGCGGGCGCCGCCGCGGCGGCCCTCGCGCTGCCGGCCCGCGCCGCAGGCGGCCCCGCGCCGCTGCGCCTGCTGCTCGACTGGTACATCAATCCCAATCACGGCCCCATCCTCGTCGCCGAGAAGATCGGCGCCTTCGCCCGCCGCGGCCTCTCGGTGGAGATCGTCGAGCCGGCCGATCCCAACGATCCGCCCAAGCTGGTCGCCGCCGGACAGGGCGACATCGCCCTCTCCTACCAGCCGCAGCTGACCATGCAGGTCGACCAGGGCCTGCCGCTCGCCCGCATCGGCGTGCTGATCGACACGCCGCTCAACATGCTGCTGGCGCTGAAGGACAACGGAATCGCCGCCATCGCCGATCTCAAGGGCCGCAAGATCGGCTATTCGGTCGGCGGTTTCGAGGACGCGCTGCTGAAAACCATGCTGGCGACGGCGGGGCTGGCGCTGGGCGACGTCGAACTGGTCAACGTCAATTTCGCCCTCTCGCAATCGCTGCTTGCGGGCACGGCCGATGCCGTGATCGGCGCCTACCGCAATTACGAGCTGAACATCCTGGCGATCGAGGGCAAGTCGGCGATGCCGTTCTTCGTCGAGGAGTACGGCGTGCCGCTCTATGACGAGCTGATCTTCGTCGCCCGGCGCGACGTGGCCGCCGACCCTCGTCTCGCGCTCTTTCTCGACGCCGTGCAGGAAGGCGTCGCGTTCACGATCAACAAGCCCGCCGAGGCGTGGGGCCATTTCGTCGCCGATCGTCCCCAACTCGCCGACGAGCTCAACCTGCGGGCGTGGGCCGACACGATGAACCGTTTCGCCCACGCGACGGCGGCGGCCGACACGACGCGCTACACCGCCTTCTCGGCCTATCTCCATGCCCAGGGGCTGATCGGCACGGCGCGGCCCGGCGGCGACTATCTCGTGCGCCCGGGCGGCTGAGGCCGACGAAAAAGGGCCCTCCGTCCGGAGAGCCCTCGTCGCGACCGCCGCAAGGCGCAACCGCTATTCGTCGACCTTGATCTCGGCGACCATCACGCCCTTCGGCCCGTTGCCGAGGCGCACGGTCACCTTCTGGCCCGGCTCCAGCTCGCGCAGATTGGCGCGGCGCAGGGTCTCCATGTGAACGAAGATGTCCGGCGAATTGTCGCTGCGGGTAACAAAGCCGTAGCCCTTGGCGCGATTGAACCACTTCACCGTCGCGGGCTCGGGATCGCCGGTCGGCACCACTTCGGGCATCGAGGAACCGCCGCGCGGACCGCGATCGCCGAAGTCGCGGCGCGGGCGATCCTGATAGCCGCCACCGCCGCCGCCGAAACGATCCCCGCCGCCGAATCCGCCACGGTCGCCGCCCCCGCCGAACCGGTCGCCGCCGCCGCCAAAGCTGCGTTCGCCGCCGCCGGCGCCGCCGAAGTCGCGGCGCGGACGCCGCTCGCCGTAGCCGCCGCGATCGCCGCCGCCACCGAACCGGTCGCCGCCGCCGCGCTCGCCGTAGCCACCGCGGTCGCCACCGCCACCGAACCGGTCGCCGCCGCTGCGCTCGCCGTAACCGCCGCCGCCGCCGCCGAAGCGATCGGCGCGGGGTTCGCGCGGCTGGTATTTCGGCGCTTCGGTGATGGCCACCGGATTGCCGTCCGCGTCGGCCAGGTTGATCAGCCGGACCGCCTGCAGCCCCTTCGGCCGCTTGGCGATTTCAAGAAGCATCCGGGCGTTCTGAGGCGGATTCTCGACGCCGGAATTGCGTAGACATGTCTGGTGAATCAGCGCATCGCCCTGATTGTCGGCGAGCGTCACGAAGCCGAACCCCTTGCCGGGATCAAACCACTTCAACGTCCCTTCGGACGTGAAAATCTCTTCCGGTGCGCCGCCTCCGCCGCGACCACCAAAACCACGATCAGACACCCAGATCCCCCAAACGCAAGCAGCCTCTCTCTTGCACAAATTAACAGATTGTTTCGGAATGGGAAGGCGGCCCGAAGCGCCGTTACAGGAAACGCAAAGTCATGGATTTAAATGGAGCCTATCTAGTCCAGGCCTCTCCTGAAGCAGTTTGGGCCGCACTGAACGACCCGGAAAAGCTGAAGGCGGCTCTGCCGGGTTGCGAAAGCCTGACCAAGACCTCCGACAATGAATTCGAGGCCGTTGCGACCCAGTCCATCGGGCCGGTCAAGGCGCGCTTCAAGGGCAAGGTCGCCCTGCACGACCTCAACCCGCCGCGCTCGTACACCATCAAAGGCGAGGGTTCCGGCGGCGCCGCGGGCTTCGCCAAGGGCGAGGCCAAGGTCGAGCTGATCCCGGACCAGGGCGGCACGCGGCTGGTCTATACCGTCAAGGCGACGGTCGGCGGCAAGATCGCCCAGATCGGCCAGCGCCTGATCGACGGGGTCGCCCGCAAGCTCGCCGACGAGTTCTTCGAGAAGTTCTCGGCCGGCTTCGGCGAGGTCCAGACGGTCGATGCCGCGACCGGCGAGAAGGTCGAACGCCCCCGCGGCGGATTGCCGCCCCTCGTCTGGGCGGCCGGTCTTGTCATGGTTGTGGCCGGGCTGATCTGGCTCGCGCTGTCGCTTTGAGCGCATGGCGTCTATAGGATTATGGTCCTTGACGGGAGCGTCCCGGCACCCCATCTGTCGGGGTGCCGCCACGTGCGGCGGACTGGGTAAGAAAGCACGACGTTCAATTCGCAAAGGGCCGGAAATGCGACGTTCAATTCGATGGATCGGTTCAAAGGCCTGAAAACGCAGGGGCGACGTTTCCGTCCCCGTAAGCTTGAGGCCTGCGACCGGGCGCACGTTGACGCGGCCGGATTACCGGCCAAGACTTGCCATCCACGACGACGGGCGCCGAACCCGCCGCTTATCGCTTGAGAGACGCCCAGGAGGCTTCGATGACCGCCGTATCCATGACGGTGAACGGCAAGTCCGTTTCCGCCGATGTCGAGCCGCGCACGCTGCTGGTGGAGTATCTGCGCGAGAACCAGCGGCTGACCGGCACCCATGTCGGCTGCGATACCAGCCAGTGCGGCGCCTGCGTCGTCCATGTCGACGGCGTGGCGGTGAAGTCCTGCACCGTTCTTGCCGTCCAGGCCGAGGGAGCGAGCGTCGTCACCATCGAGGGCCTCGCCAAGGACGGCAAGCTGCATCCCGTGCAGGAAGCCTTCCGCGAACATCACGGCCTGCAATGCGGCTTCTGCACGCCGGGCATGATCATGACGGCGGTGGACATGATCCGCCGCCATCCCGAGGGTCTCGACGAAGCGACCATCCGGGCGGAGCTGGAAGGCAATATCTGCCGCTGTACGGGCTACCACAACATCGTCCGGGCGATCGAGGCGGCCAGCGCCGCCATGGGCGCCAAGGAGGCCGCCGCATGACCGCCACGGGGATCGGCGCCTCGCCCCGGCGCAAGGAGGATTTCCGCTTCATCACGGGGAAGGGGAACTACACCGACGACATCAACCGCGCGGGCCAGACTTTTGCCTGCTTCGTGCGCAGCCCCCACGCCCACGCGACGATCGGCCGGATCGACGCCGCCGCGGCGCTGGCGATGCCGGGCGTGGTCGCGGTGCTGACCGGGCAGGACATGGCCGATGACGGGATCGGCGGGCTGATCTGCGGCTGGATGGTGCATTCGAAGGACGGCTCGCCGATGAAGGCGGGGCCGCATCCCGCGCTCGCCCAGGGCAAGGTCCGCTATTGCGGCGATTGCGTCGCGGTGGTGATCGCCGAGTCCTACGCGCAGGCCAAGGACGCCGCCGAGGCGGTCGCGGTCGACTACCATCCCCTCGCCGCCGTCGTCGATGCCAAGGCGGCGCTCGGTCCCGACGCGCCGCTCGTGCACGACGAGATCGCGCACAACATGGTCTTCGACTGGGAACTGGGCAACTACAAGGAGACCGTCGATGCCTTCACGGCCGCCGCCAAGGTCGTGTCGCTCGACATCGTCAACAACCGGCTGATCCCCAACGCGATGGAGCCCCGGGCGGCGATCGGCGACTACGATTCCGGCACCGGCATTCACACGCTCTACACGACCAGCCAGAACCCGCATGTGGCGCGGCTCGTCCTTTCCGCCTTCATCGGCATCGCGCCCGAGCACAAGCTGCGGGTGATCGCGCCCGACGTCGGCGGCGGCTTCGGCTCGAAGATCTTCATCTACGCCGAGGAGACGGTCTGCGTCTGGGCGGCGCGGCGGGTCGGACGGCCGGTCAAATGGACCGGGGAGCGCAGCGAGTCCTTCCTGTCGGACGCGCACGGCCGCGACCATCACACCCATGCGGCGCTGGCGCTGGATGCGGGCGGCAGGATCACCGGCCTGCGCGTCAAGACGATCGCCAATCTGGGCGCCTACCTTTCGACCTTCGCCTCGTCGGTGCCGACTTATCTCTATGCGACGCTGCTGTCGGGCCAGTACGACATTCCGGCGATCTATGCCGAGGTGCAGGGCGTCTACACCCACACCGCGCCGGTCGATGCCTATCGCGGTGCCGGACGCCCGGAGGCGACCTTCGTGGTCGAACGCATCGTCGAGGAAGCGGCGCGGCAACTGGGCGAGGACCCGGCCGAGTTCCGGCGGCGCAACTTCATCCGCAGCTTCCCGCACCAGACGCCGGTCATCATGGCCTACGATATCGGCGACTACGAAGCCTCGCTCGACAAGGCGATGCAGCTCATCGACTATGACGGCTTCCCGGGGCGCCGCCGCGCCTCCGAGGCCGCGGGCAAGCGGCGCGGCATCGGACTTTCCACCTATATCGAGGCCTGCGGCATCGCGCCGTCGGCGGCGGTCGGCTCGCTCGGCGCCGGCGTTGGCCTGTGGGAGAGCGCCGAAGTGCGCGTCAACCCGACCGGCTCGGTCGAGGTGCTGACCGGCAGCCACAGCCACGGCCAGGGCCACGAGACGACCTTCGCGCAGCTGGTCAGCGAACGCCTCGGCGTGCCGCTGGAGAACGTCGAGATCGTCCATGGCGATACCGACAAGGTCCAGTTCGGCATGGGCACCTACGGCTCGCGCTCCGGCGCGGTCGGCATGAGCGCCATCGCCAAGGCGCTGGACAAGGTCGAGGCCAAGGCGAAGAAGATCGCCGCCCACCTGATGGAGGCGGCGCCCGGCGACATCGAGTTCAAGGACGGCCGCTTCACCGTTGCCGGAACCGACAAGTCGCTGACCTTCCCCGAAGTCTCGCTCGCCGCCTATGTCGGGCACAAATTCCCGACTTCGGAAATCGAGCCCGGGCTGAAGGAGAGCGCCTTCTACGACCCGCTGAACTTCACCTTCCCCGCCGGCTGCCATATCTGCGAGGTCGAGATCGACCCGGATACGGGCGTCGTGCGGATCGAGCGCTTCGTCGCGGTCGACGATTTCGGCGTCATCATCAATCCGATGATCGTCGAGGGCCAGGTCCATGGCGGCATCGCCCAGGGGATCGGCCAGGCGCTGCTGGAGCACGGTATCTACAGCGAGGACGGCCAGCTTCTGACCGGCTCGTTCATGGACTACACGATGCCGCGGGCGGGCGATCTGCCCAGCTTCCAGCTCGGCCTGACCACGACACGCTGCCCTTCAAACCCGCTGGGCATGAAAGGCTGCGGCGAGGCCGGCGCCATCGCCGCCCCGCCCGCCGTCATCAACGCGATCACCGATGCGCTGCAGATCCGCGACTTCGCCATGCCCGCCACGCCCGAGCGCGTCTGGCGGGCGGCGAACGCTGTCGCCCTCGCAGCGGAATAGGAGAACCGGCCATGTATCAATTCGCCTATCATCGCCCCGGCTCGCTCGCCGAGGCCGAGAAGCTGTTCTCCGCCGCAGAGGACCCCAAATTCATGAGCGGCGGACAGACGCTGATCCCGACGCTGAAGCAGCGCCTGGCCAGTCCCTCGGACATCATCGATCTGGGCGGCCTGAAGGACCTCGCCGGCATCTCCGTCGCGGACGGCGTCGTCACCATCGGCGCAGCGACCCGCCATGCCGACGTCGCATCCTCGGCCGAGGTGCGCAAGGCGATCCCCGCCCTCGCCGATCTGGCGGGCTGGATCGGCGATCCGCTGGTTCGCCACCGCGGCACGATCGGCGGCTCGATCGCCAATGCCGACCCGTCGGCCGACTACCCGGCCGCGGTCGTCGCCCTGAATGCCACTGTCCACACGACGCGACGCACCATCGCCGCCGACGACTTCTTCACCGGCATGTTCGAGACGGCGCTGCATACCGGCGAGATCGTCACGAAGATCGCCTTCCCGGTCGCCGCACAGGCGGCGTACGAGAAGTTCCGCAACCCGGCCTCGCGCTACGCCATGGTCGGCGTCTTCGTCGCGAGAACGGCGGGCGGGGTCCGCGTCGCCGTGACCGGCGCGGCGCCCAGCGTCTTCCGCCAGGAGGCGATGGAAGCGGCGCTCGGCAAGAGCTTCACGCCCGACGCGGTCGCCGGGATCAAGGTCTCGCCGGACGGACTCAACGCCGATCTCCACGCCAGCGCCGAGTACCGCGCCCATCTCGTGACGGTGATGGCGAAGCGCGCGGTGGCGCGGGCCAACGGCTGAGCCGCTACGAGCCGTCGAGGCTGGCGCGCACCGCGCGGCGCTGCAACTGGGCCTCGCGCAACGTGATATAGGCGCCGGCGGCGAAGATGATCGCCGCGCCGAGCAGCGTGAGGGCGTCGGGCGTGGACGCGAAGACGAAGTAGCCGATCAGCGACGACCAGATCAGCTTGGAGAAGTCGAGCGGCAGGACCGCCGACATCTCGGCATAGCGGAAGGATTGCGCGAACAGGTACTGGCCCAGGGTCGCCGTGACGCCCACCATGCAGAGGAAGCCGAGCTGGACCCAGTCCGGCGTCACCCAGACAAAAGCCGCCAGCAGGGCCGAGATCGGGGTCAGGATGAGACCGATGTAAACCGATTGGGTCAGCGCGCTTTCCGTGACGGAGAGCCGCCGGATCATCAGAAGGACGGCCGCCCAGAGGACCGAGGCGAGCCCGATCAGGCCGTGGCCCTGGTTGAGCTCCTGGAAGCCGGGGCGCAGCGCGATCAGGGCGCCGGCAAAGCCGATGCCCATGGCGACGAGGCGGCGCGAACGCACGGGCTCGCCGAAAAACATCATGGCGAAGATCGTCGCGAAGATCGGCGAGGTGAACTCCAGCGCGTTCGCCTCGACCAGCGAGATCTCGACGATGCCATAGAAGAAGCAGATCATCGAGGCAGCCTGGATCACCCCGCGCAGACCGTGCAGGCTCAGCTGTCCCGTCTTGAGCACCCCGGGGGTGCGCAGCGCGAAGGGGGCGAGGACGACCAGCGAGACTGCGCTGCGGAAGAAGACCGTCTCGACCGGCGGTATGCCGGTCTCGGCCAGATGCTTGATGACGGCGTTCCCCGACATGAACAGCAGCGCCGAACCGGCCATGCAGGCCATGCCGAGCAGGGTGTTGCGTCCCGCCCGCGCCCGCGCTTCCGCCGCGGCGTCCACTGCACTAACGTCCCGATCCATGAACCCTGTCCTGCCCCGGTCCATCGACCAGACTTCCGCGCTTCTGTCCACCGAAGGATATGTGGCGGACAGGTCGCTGGCCGTATCCGTCTTCCTTGCATTGACCATGGGGAAACCGCTCTTCCTGGAGGGCGAGCCGGGCACCGGCAAGACCGAGATTGCCAAGGTCCTCGCACATGCCCTGGGTCGGCGCCTGCTCCGCCTGCAATGCTACGAAGGTCTCGATACGGCCGCCGCAGTCTATGAGTGGAACTACGCCGCGCAGATGATCGAGATCCGTCTCGCCGATGCGACGGGCGCAAAGGCCGATCTCGCCGCCGACATCTTCGCGCCCCGCTTCCTGATCAAGCGGCCTCTGCTGGAGGCTCTGGAGCCCCAGGCCGGCGGACCGCCGGTACTGCTGATCGATGAACTCGACCGCGCGGACGAGCCGTTCGAGGCCTTCCTCTTGGAAATCCTCTCCGACTACCAGGTGACGGTGCCGGAGATCGGCACGATCCGCGCCGAGCGCCCGCCCATCGTCATCATCACCTCGAACCGGACCCGCGAAATCCACGACGCGGTGAAGCGGCGCTGCCTCTATCACTGGGTGGACTATCCCGGCCTCGAGCGCGAACTTGAGATTCTGAAAGCCAAGGCCCCCGCGCTCGCGCCCGAACTGACGCGACAGGTCGCCGCCTTCGTGCAGGCGCTTCGCGGCGAAGATCTTTTCAAGAGGCCGGGCGTCGCCGAGACGATCGACTGGGCGGCGGCGCTCGCAGCGCTCGATACCGTCGAACTGACGCCCGAGACGGTGCGCGATACCATCGGCGTCCTGCTGAAATACCAGGACGACATCGCCCGCCTGACCACGGGCGAGACCGCGCGCCTGATCGACGAGGCGCGGGCGAAGGCAGCCGCGTGAGCGCAATTGCCGCCAATGTAATCCACTTCGCACGGCTGCTGCGCGCCGCGGGGATGCCGGTCGGCAGCGGCCAGGCGCTCGCCGCCGTGGAAGCCGCCGCGCTCGCCGGGATCGACGAGCGCACAGCGCTGCGTCAGGCGCTGTTCGCCACGCTGGTCACAAGGCGCGAGCAGATGCCGTTGTTCGACCAGGCATTCGAGTTGTTCTGGCGCGATCCGCGCTTCGCCGACCGGGCAATGGCGATGCTGATGCCGATCCAGCGCCCCGAGAGCGAACCGGCCAAGACCGCCGGGGCACGTCGCCTCGCCGACGCGCTCAATGCCGGCCGGACGCCGCGCGTCGAGGAACGAGACGGCGTCGAGATCGATATGACGCTCACGACATCGCCGGACGAGGTGCTGCGGGCCAAGGACTTCGAACAGATGAGCGCCGCCGAACTCGCCGAGGCGCGGCGCATGGTCGAACGCTTGCCGCTGCGCATCGAGGACGTCGCGACGCGGCGCTGGCGCGGCGCGGCGCAAGGCGCGCGTATCGACCTGCGGCGTACGTTACGCGCTTCGCTGCGCATGGGTGGCGACATCATCTCTCTGGCCGAGGCGCGCCGCCGTACCGCACCGCCGCCCATCGTCGCGCTGTGTGACATCTCCGGCTCGATGAGCCGATATGCCCGCGTCTTCCTGCACTTCCTGCACGCCCTCACCGAAGCGCGGCGCCGGCAGGGTCAGCGGGTCTCGACCTTCGTCTTTGGCACACGGCTGACCAACGCCACGCGCGCGCTGAAGCATCGCGACGTGGACGAGGCGCTCGACCTCGTAGGCCGCGAGGCGGGCGATTGGGGCGGCGGCACGCGGATCGGCGCGGCGCTCAGAGAGTTCAACTTCCGCTGGTCGCGGCGAGTGCTCGGCCAGGGTGCCGTGGTGCTGCTCATCACCGACGGGCTGGATCGCGACGATGCAGGCGTTCTGACGGACGAGGCAGCCCGGCTGGCCCGCTCGTCCCGTTCGTTGATCTGGCTGAATCCGTTGCTGCGCTATGCCCAGTTCCAGCCCAAGGCGGCCGGGATCAGGGCTCTGCTGCCGCATGTGGACCGCTTTCTGCCGCTCTACAATGTGAACACGCTCGCCGAGCTGTCTCAGGCGCTTGCCTCGGCCGGACGGCGCACCCATGTGTCGGGTCGGAGAGCGGCGTGAGAGGTTGGGCATGAACGACGACCGGGCACTGGAACAGGCCGCCGCATGGCTCGCGGAAGGGCGTGGCGTCGCGCTGGCGACGGTGGTGAAGACCTGGGGCTCCGCCCCCCGCCCCGCCGGCAGCCAACTCGCCATCAACGATGAAGGCGCATTCGTCGGATCGGTTTCGGGGGGCTGCATCGAGGGCGTGGTCGCCGCCGAGGCGCGCGAGGCGATCAGGGACGGCAAGGTGCGCACGCTGTCGTTCGGCGTCTCCAACGAGCGCGCCTGGGAGGTCGGGCTCGCCTGCGGCGGACAGATCGACGTCTTCGTCGAGAGGATCGGATGAGGCCCGAGACGCTGAAGGCCTTGGTCGCGGCCCGCGCCGAGGGACGGGAAATCGCGCTGGCGACGCGGCTCGCCGACGGCGCGGAGCGGCTCATCGACCTGACGGTGCCGCCCAGCGACGAACTGGGCGCTAAGGCGGTGGGCGCCGCCGTGCGAGACGAAAGCGGCCCGGTCGAGCTTCAGGGCGAGACCTGGTTCCTCAACATCTTCAATCCGCCGGTCGGCCTCGTCATCGTCGGGGCGGTCCACATCGCCCAGCCTCTCAGCCGGATGGCCGCGACGATGGGCTGGACGGTCACGGTGATCGACCCGCGCACCGCCTTCGCCAGCGAGGCGCGCTTTCCGGGCGTAGCGCTGTCCACAGAATGGCCAGACGAGGCGCTGCAGGGCATCGCCGTCACCTCGCGCACGGCGGTAGTGACACTGACCCACGATCCCAAGCTTGACGATCCGGCGCTGCGCACGGCGCTGGAAAGCCGCGCGTTCTATATCGGCGCGCTCGGCTCGAAGAAGACCCATGCGGCGCGCCTCGAACGGCTGGAGGCCGCAGGGTTCACGCCGGCGCGCCTTATGGCCATTCACGGGCCGGTCGGGCTTGCCATCGGGGCACGCACGCCCGCCGAGATCGCTGTTTCGATCCTCGCCGACATTGTCCGGGCGCTGCGGGCGGCCGCGAGATGAAGTTCGGGCCGGTCGCCACACTGAGCGCTGAGGGAGCCGTGCTCGCGCATGCGATCCGGCATGGCGACCGCAGCTTCCACAAGGGCCATGTCCTGACCGCCGCCGATGTCGCTGCCCTGTCAGGGGACGGCATTGATGCAGTCATCGTCGCGCGGCTGGATGCGGACGAAGTGTCCGAGAACGAAGCTGCCGCAGTTCTCGCCGAGGCCTTGTGCGGCGATGGCGTCCGCGTGGCAAGAGCCTTCACCGGACGGGCCAATCTTCATGCGACGGTCGCCGGCGTTTTCAGCGTCAAGGCGCACGCGATCGACGCGATCAACGCGATCGACGAGGCGCTGACCGTTGCCACTTTGCCCGCCTTCGAACCCGTCGCTTCCGGCGCCATGCTGGCGACGATCAAGGTCATTCCCTACGGCGTGAAGCAGGCCTCGCTGAACGCCGCGCTCTCGCTCGCCAAGGCTCTCGGCCCCGTCGCCGAGGTCGCACCTTACCGTCCGGCGATCGTCGCGCTGATCTCGACCGAGCTGCCCGGCACCAAGCGGACGCTTCATGCCAAGAATCGCGCGACGCTGGAGATGCGACTGGCGGACTCCAGAGCGATCATCGGCTCAGAGCGGATCGTTGCGCACCAGCCAGCAACCCTGTCGGAGGCTGTGCGCGACGCGGCAGCCGAGCGCCCCGACCTTGTCCTCATCTATGCCGCCACCGCCATCGCCGACCGGCACGATGTCATTCCCTCCGGCATCATTGCGGCAGGCGGCGAAGTACTACGATTCGGTATGCCGGTTGATCCCGGCAACCTGCTGCTGCTCGCGCGGCATGGCAACGTTCCGGTCATCGGCCTGCCCGGCTGCGCGCGCTCACCCAAGCTCAATGGCTTCGACTGGGTCCTTCAACGCCTGCTGGCCAGTCTCGACGTCACGTCGGATGACATCGCCCGCATGGGCGTCGGCGGGTTGCTGAAGGAAATCCCGACGCGGCCGCAGCCGCGCGAGCGGCCCCTGCCTTTACCGAGACCGTCCATGAGCATCGGCGCCATCGTGCTCGCGGCCGGCCGGTCGAGCCGGATGGGTGCGGCCAAGCAGCTGGCGCTGATCGATGGGGAACCGATGCTGCGGCGAACGGTGGAGGCGGTGATCGGCAGCGGGCTCACGCCGGTCGTGGTCGTCACGGGCCATGAGGCCGAGCATGTCGGGGCGGCGCTGAAGGGCCTGAGCGTCACCCTCGTGCGCAACCCGGACTATGCGCGGGGGCTCAGCACGTCCCTCAAGGCCGGTCTTGAGGCCTTGCCGGATGATCTCGACGGGGCGCTGATCGCCCTTGGCGATATGCCGCGCGTGACGGCCGAGGATATTGCGGCGCTGGCGGCGGCGTTCGACCCGGCCGAAGGGCGCGCCATCGTCGTGCCGGTCCATGCAGGCAAGCGCGGTAATCCGGTTCTGTGGGCGCAGGCCTTCTTCCCTGAGATCAAGGCGCTGAGCGGCGATACGGGCGCGAAGGCGATCATCGCCGCCAATGCGGAGGCCGTCTTCGAGGTCGAGCGCGGGCCTGGCGTCCTGACCGATGTCGACACGCCGGCGGACCTCAGGGCGGTGAACGAGGGCGGCGCAGCGTGAGCGACGACCTCTACCAGAAGGCGATCCTGCGCCTTGCAGGGTCGGCGCATGGCGCGGGCCGGCTGCAAGGCGGCTGCTGCACCGGACGCGAGGCCAATGCGATGTGCGGCGACGTGGTGACGTTCGACGTTCGCGTCGACCCGGCCGGCCGCGTCACCGAAACGGCCAACGATCTGAAAGGCTGCGTGCTGGTGCAGGCGTCGGCCGCGCTGCTGGCCGAGCATGCGGCCGGTCGTTCGAAAAGCGAGATCGAAGCGCTGAGGGCCGGGGTGGCGGCAATGCTGGATGGCGGCCCGGCGCCGGACGGGGAATGGGCGGCCTATGAGGTGTTCAGACCCGCCGCCGCCTATCGCAGCCGCCATTCCTGCGTGCTGCTGCCGATCGACGCGCTGGCCAAGGCGCTGACCGACTGCCCCCCTAGCTGAATTTCGGCGGCCGCTTCTCGCGGAAGGCGGCGACGCCTTCCTTGTGGTCGGCGGTCAGGAAGCTCATCACCTGCGAGGTGCGTTCCAGGTCGAGCGCGGCGTCGAAGCCCTGCGGCTCGGCCAGCAGCATGCGCTTGGTGAGCGCCACGGCGTTGGCGGGCTGGGCGGCCAGTTCCTCGGCGAGCCCGAGGGCCGAGGCTTGCACTTCGGCATCAGGGACGACGCTGTCGAAGATGCCGGCGCCCAGAGCCGCCTCGGCCTTCAGCGTCGAGGCTTTCAGAAGGATGAGCCGGGCGCGGCCAAAGCCGATGCGCTGGGTCAGCGTGTGGACGATGCCGTAGTCGGGGACAAGGCCCATGCGGAAGAACGAGAAGCCGATGGAGGCCCCCTCGCCCGCCACGATGGCGTCGCAAAGCAGCGCGAGGCCCGCCCCCGCCCCAAAGGCATAACCCTCGACGGCGGCGACGACGGGCTTTTCGGCGCGCATCAGGCGGCGCACCAGCAGATGGTTGCGGGCCATGCGGTCGGCGCCGCTGCGCTCGTCGCTCTTGCCCATCGCAGAGATATCGCCGCCGGCGCAGAACGTGCCGCCCGTGCCGGTGAGGATGATCGCCCGGACCGACGCATCCTCCAGTGCCTCGCCAAGCGCCGCATAGACGGCCTCTCGGATATCGGTCTCCAGGGGATTGCGCTTCTCCGGCCGGTTGAGCGCGATGCGGACGATCCGCGCCGACGGGCGATCCACGACGATGGGCGGTGCGGTCATGCGAGTTCACCGATAAAGGCAGAGAGCGGTTTCAGCGACAGGCCGCCGCCGCCGAAGCCCCAGCCGCCGGGGCCGAACTCGAACGGCGAGATCGAGGTCTGGCCGCCGAGGCGATAGGTCGCCGGTTCGCGCGACAGGTTGAAGACGCAGAGCACGCTCTGCTCCGGCGTCGAGCGCCGGAAGGCCAGGATCTGGTCGCTGGCCTCAAGGATCTCGATGTCGCCGGTGACCAGCGCGGGGATGCCGCGACGCGCAGCGATCGTGGTGCGGGTGAAGTTGAGTACCGAACCCGGGTCGCGTTCCTGGACATTGGCGGCCATCGCAGCGTGCGCCGGATCGACCGGGAGCCAGGGCGTGCCCGACGTGAAACCGGCCTGCGGCGCCTCCGCGATCCACGGCATCGGCGTGCGCTCGGGATCGCGGCCCTTGCTGTAGGGGAAGTAGAGATCGCCCACCGGATCGCGTACCTGATCGACCTCGATCGCGCCGTCGCCGAGGCCAAGCTCCTCGCCCTGATAGAGCAACACCGTGCCCTTGAGCGAGAAAAGCAGCGTCAGCGCGAGTTTCGCCAGCGCGTCGTCGCGCTTGCCGCCGCCGTAGCGGCTGACGGTGCGCGACACGTCATGGTTGGAGAAGGTGACGCAGGGCCAGACATGCGGCCGCTCGTTCAGGAAGCGATAGTAGGCTGCGAAAATCGACGGCGAGAAGGAGCGGTCGTCCAGGAAGGTGAAGGTGTAGCCGGACTGCAGTCCGTGGGCCGCGCCGACAAACTCGCCGATGAGACCAGGCTCTTCGGAGAACTCACCGAAGACGAAGCGGTCCTCGAAGCCTTCGACGACGGCGCGCACTTCGTCCAGGACCTTGCGGTTCTCGGGCAGGTTCGAATCGTGGATGCGCTTCTGCATGTTGGGCGCGTGGGCCCAATGCGCACTGCCGCGCAGGTTCGGCGGTATCGGCGGATTGTCGCGCAGCTTGTCGTCGTGCAGAAACGAGTTGGCGACGTCGAGGCGGAAGCCGTCGACGCCCTTGCGCAGCCAGAAGCGCAGCACCTCGAGCGCCGCAGCCCTGGCCGCCGGTTCGCGCCAGTTGAGCTTGGGCTGGCTCTTCAGGAACTTGTGGAAGAAGTATTTCCGCCGCGCCGGATGATACGACCAGGCGGGGCCGCCGAAGACGCTGAGCCAGTTGTTGGGCGGGCCGCCATCGTCCTTCGCGTCGGCCCAGACATACCAGTCGGACTTCGCGCCCTTCTCACCCAGAAGGCTCTCGGCGAACCAGGGATGGCGGTCGGAGGTGTGGGCCAGCACCTCGTCGAGGATGAGCTTCAGGCCAACCCGGCGCATCTCGCCCGACAGGGCGTCGAAGGCCGCCATGCCGCCCATCGGGGCGGCTACGTCGTCGAAGGCGCTGACGTCGTAGCCGAAATCCCTGTTGGGGCTGGGATGGATCGGCGACAGCCAGACGGCATCGGCGCCAAGCGCACGGATGTAGTCGAGCCGCGAGAGAACGCCCGGCAGGTCGCCCACCCCGTCGCCATCGCTGTCGCAGAAGCTGCGCGGATAGACCTGATAGACGACCGCCCCTTTCCACCACGGCGCGGCCATCGCGGGTCTCAGCCGATCTCGGACATGCTGGAGACGATGTGCGCGACGATGCCGTAGGCCTTGGCCTCGTCAGGACCCATCCAGTAGTTGCGGTCGGTATCGATGTCGACCTTCTCGATCGGCTGGCCGGTCTCGCGGGCGATGATCGCGTTGATGCGCTTACGCATCTTGATGATCTCTTCCGCCTCGATCTGGATGTCCGACGCCTGGCCGCGCACGCCGCCGAGCGGCTGATGCAGCATGAAGCGGGTGTTGGGCAGGCAGTAGCGGTTTTCCTTGTCGGCCCCGAGATAGATATGGGCGCCGGCGCTGGCGACCCAGCCGGTGCCGATCACCACCACGCGCGGCTTCACGAAGGCGATCATGTCATGGATCGTGTCGCCGCTCTCGACATGGCCGCCGGGCGAGTTGATGACGATCTTGATGTCGCCGTCGCCCTCGGCCGCATAGGCCAGAAGCTGGGCCGTGACGCGCTCGGCCACCTTGTCGTTGATCTCGCCGAAAATCAGGATCGTGCGCGCCTTATAGAGCGCCGCGGCCACGGGCGGCATCGCCGGGGTCTCGGCCTTCTCGTCCTTCTTGTCGCCTTCGTCCAGCATCCAGGTCACGGGGTTCTCCGGTTTGGCCGCGGCTGAGGCCGCAAATTCGATGTCCGTAGATAGGGCGTTCCGCCGACTCGGGAAAGGGCGGCGGCGCCGTTGCGCCGGGACATTTTATTTCACGACCGCGGCGAAAAGCATCTTCGTTCCTCACCCGCCCCCCGGGGAGGGGGAGGGCCCCGCGCGAAGGCCCGGTTTTCGGGGCCTCGCGTGGGCGGCTGGTTGAGGGATAGTAGGACTGTTGTCCTTGTCTGTCAATTGTCCGCGCGCGTGAGGGCTGGATGGCCGGGTCAAGCCCGGCCATGAGGATGGGAGGGGCCTGTCATGACGGCGAGAGCGAGGGGGCGTCAGTTGACTTTGGCGACCGCGCTGAGGACCGGGCCGATCTCGGCGTTGATCACCAGGTCGGCGAGATGATCGAGTTCAGTCTCCTCGCGGTTGAGGATCACCAGCCTGGCGCCGTTCCGCTTGGCCGTCAGGGGCACCCCCGCAGCCGGATAGACGACCAGCGACGAGCCGATGGCCAGCATCAGATCGCAGCTCAGCGCCTCGGCGGCGGCGCGCTCCATCTCGGCTTCCGGCATCGGCTGGCCGAACGAGATGGTGGCCGACTTGATGATGCCGCCGCAGACCGTGCAATCGGGCGCCTCGCCGCCGCTGTCGGCCCACATCTGGCGGACCTCGGCGTTGTCGTAGCGGCTGCCGCAGGCGAGGCACTTGCAGTAGCGCGCCGTGCCGTGAACCTCGATCACCCTGTCGTCGGGCACGCCGGCGAGCTGGTGCAGGCCGTCGATATTCTGCGTGACGACCGCCGAGACGATTCCCATCCCGACCAGGCGGGCGACCGCCCGGTGCCCGGCATTGGGCTGGGCCGCGGCAATCGTGTCCTCGCCCTCGAAGCGCCGCGCCCAGGCCTCGCGCCGCACCTCGCGCGAACGCACGAAGTCCTGAAACTGGATCGGCTTCATGCGTGTCCACAGGCCGCCCGGCGAGCGGAAGTCGGGAATGCCGCTTTCGGTCGAGATGCCGGCCCCGGTGAACACCACGGCGCGTTCGCATGCATCGACCAGATCCGAAAGTCGGGCAATGCCCTCCTCCTGGCCGACACGGATCACTTGCGCTCCCCGGTGATGAGCGACCGCAGCCGCTTGGACAGCATGTCGATGAGCGCGACCAGCACCAGAAACACGATCAGGATGAACGAGACCATGTCCCAGTGATTGTTGCGGCTGAGATCGGAGAGGTAGTAGCCGATGCCGCCCGCGCCCACGATGCCGAGCACCGCCGCCGAGCGGACGTTCGATT
>JAEUMK010000024.1 GCA_016792565.1 Alphaproteobacteria bacterium | reverse complement strand
TTGCCGGCCTTCGCCTCCAGCACGAGGCAGCGCATCGCATAGATGAAGCGGTCGAGGGTTTCCTTGGACTCCGTCTCGGTCGGCTCGATCAGCATCGCGCCGTGGACGACCAGCGGGAAATAGACCGTCAGCGGGTGGTAGCCTTCGTCGATCAGCGCCTTGGCGAAGTCGAGCGTGGTGACGCCCGTGCCCTTCAGGAACTCGTCGTCGAACAGCGCCTCGTGCATGCAGGGGCCGGTGTCGCCGAAGGGCGCGGACATCACGTCCCTGAGCCCCGCAAGGAGGTAGTTGGCGTTCAGCACCGCGTCCTCCGCCACCTGGCGCAGGCCGTCGGCGCCGTGGCTCATCATGTAGGCCATGGCGCGCGTGAACATGCCCATCTGGCCGTGGAAGGCGGTCATGCGGCCGAAGGGCGTCGCGCCCGCCGCCTCGCCCGCATGCTCGACCATGCGCAAGCCCGCGCCGTCCGCGACCACGAAGGGCAGCGGCACGAAGGGCGCGAGCGCCGCCGAGAAGACGACCGGACCGGCCCCCGGTCCGCCGCCGCCATGCGGGGTGGAGAAGGTCTTGTGCAGGTTGATGTGCATGGCGTCGACGCCGAGATCGCCCGGCCGGACGCGGCCGACGATGGCGTTGTAGTTGGCGCCGTCGCAGTAGAAGAAGCCGCCCACGCCGTGGATCGCGTCGGCGATCTCGCGCACCTCGTCCTCGAAGAGGCCGCAGGTGTTGGGGTTGGTCACCATCACCGCCGCGACGTCGGGGCCGAGCTTGGCCTTCAGCGCGGCGAGATCGACGCGGCCGCGGGCCGTCGCCGGCACGGTGTCGACGGCGTAGCCGATGAGCGCGGCGGTCGCCGGGTTGGTGCCGTGCGCGGATTCGGGCACGAGGATGCGGGTGCGCGTCTCGCCGCGCGCCTCGATCGCCGCCTTGATCGCCATCAGGCCACAGAGTTCGCCGTGCGCGCCGGCCTTGGGCGACATGGCGACGGCGGGCATGCCGGTCAGCGTCGTCAGCCAGTGCATCAGACGGTCGATCAGCGCGAAGGCGCCCTGCACCGTTTCCTGCGGCTGGAGCGGGTGGATGTCGCCGAAGCCGGGGAAGCGCGCGACCTTCTCGTTGAGGCGCGGGTTGTGCTTCATCGTGCACGAGCCGAGCGGAAAGAGGCCGGTGTCGATGGAGTAGTTCTTCTGGCTGAGACGGACGAAGTGGCGGACCGTCTCGGGCTCGGACAGGTCCGGCAGGCCGATCTCGCCGGCGCGGGCGAGGCCGCCGAGGCGGTCTGCGCCGCCCTTCGGTTCGGGCAGATCGACGCCCCATTTGCCGGAGCGGCCGCGATCGAAGATCAGCCCCTCCTCCTGCACCAGCGCCCGGTGGCCGGTATAGGTGACGATGCTCTCGCCGCCGCTGGCGACGGTGTGGGTGGGGCGGCCCTCTCTGTTCATGCTCATGCCAGAACCTCGGTCAGCGCGGCGGCGAAGGCGGCGCGGCAGGCGGGGGTGTTCACTTCGGTGGCGGCGACGATGAGGAGATCGTCCACATCCGCGCCGGGGTAGAGGCGCGCGGCGGGGACGCCGCCGAGCACGCCCTTCGCCGCCAGCGCGCTCACCACACCGGCGGCGGGCCTGGGCAGGCGCAGCGTGAACTCGTTGAAGTAGGCCTTCGTCAGCACCTCGACGCCAGGCACGGCGGCGAGCAGGTCGGCGAGGTCGCAGGCCGCCTCGTGGTTCAGCCGGGCGAGGCGCTGGAAGCCGTGCTCGCCCAGCAGCGTCATGTGGATCGTGAAGGCGAGGCTCATCAGGCCGGAATTGGTGCAGATGTTGGAAGTCGCCTTCTCGCGGCGGATATGCTGCTCGCGGGTCGAGAGAGTGAGCACATAGCCGCGCCGCCCCTGGCCGTCGACCGTCTGGCCGCAGAGGCGGCCCGGCATCTGGCGCATGTACTTCTCGCGCGTCGCGAAGAGACCGACATAAGGCCCGCCGAACTGGAGGCCGACGCCGATCGACTGGCCCTCGGCGACCACGATGTCGGCGCCCATGTGGCCGGGCGGCGTGACGAGGCCGAGCGAGACGGCCTCGGTCACCACCGCGATCAGCAGGGCGCCCCTGGCGTGGGCGGCCTCGGCGATCGGCTTCAGGTCGACGAGGTTGCCGAAGACGTCCGGGTTCTGGACGACGA
The DNA here is from genome assembly GCA_016792565.1 of Alphaproteobacteria bacterium. GTDB lineage: Bacteria > Pseudomonadota > Alphaproteobacteria > Micropepsales > Micropepsaceae > JADZAI01. The sequence goes on along the minus strand of JAEUMK010000024.1, from coordinate 16,383 downwards.
CGCAGGCGGTGTCGGCGTCGATGCGGGCGGCGAGGTCTTCGGCGGCCGTGGGATGGACCGGCGCGCGGTCGATTGTCATGCCTGCGCCTGCCGGACCGCAGACGGTCTCGATCACCTCGGCGTAGTGCGGGTGCAGGCGGCCGGAGACGACGGCCTTCGCCCGCTTCGCGATGCGGTGGGCCATCAGCACGGCCTCGCCCGCCCCGGTCGAGCCGTCATACATCGAGGCGTTGGCGACCTCCATGCCGAGGATCGCGGCGACCTGGGTCTGGAACTCGAAGAGATATTGCAGCGTGCCCTGGGCGATCTCGGGCTGGTAGGGCGTGTAGGAGGTGAGGAATTCCGAGCGCTGGATGATGTGGTCGACGCTGGCCGGGACGTGATGCTTGTAGGCGCCCGCGCCGACGAAGAACGGCACCGAGGCGGCCGGCACGTTCAGCGCCGCGAGCTTCGCCAGGTCGCGGTCGACCTCCATCTCGCCCATGAAGCGCGGCAGATCGACGGGACCGGCGAGGCGGGCGGCTTCGGGCACGTCGACGAAAAGATCGTCGATCGTGCGCGCGCCGATGGCGGCCAGCATCTGCCGGCGTTCGTCGGGGGTGAGGGGGAGATAGCGCATGCGTGTTCCGTTTGCGGGCGTTGAAGTGGTGGCCGGTCCACCTCGGCGGACCATGGCGGGCAAATGCGCTCAGCCGTTCGCCTCGACGAAGGCGTCGTAGGCGGCCTTGTCCATGAGGCCCTTCAGTTCGCCCTCGTCGGCGAGCTTCATGCGGAAGAACCAGCCGGCGCCTTCGGGGTCCTCGTTGACCTTGGCCGGTTCGGCGGCGACGGCGTCGTTCGACTCCACCACCTCGCCCGAGACCGGGGCATAGACGTCGCTCGCGGCCTTGACGCTCTCCACGACCGCCGCCTCGCCCTTGGCGGCGAGGGCGCGGCCCGCGGCGGGAAGCTCGACGAAGACGACATCGCCCAATTGCTCGGCGGCGTGGCGGGTGATGCCGACGGTGGCGATGCCGCCCTCGACGGAGAGCCATTCGTGCTGGTCGGTGTAGTAGACGGTCATCGGACTATCCCCTGAAGTAGCGATGCGGAGCGAAAGGCATGGGCGCGACGCGGGCGGGACGCGCCTGGCCGCGCACGACGAGCAGAAGCGGCGTGCCGTCATCCGCGAAGGCGGGCGGCACATAGCCCATGGCGATGGGGCCGTTCACGGTGGGCCCGAAGCCGCCCGACGTGACGATGCCGATGGTCTCGCCGGCCTCGGAGCGGATCTCGGTGCCCTCGCGGGCCGGGGCCTTCTCCAGCGGGACGATGCCGACGCGCTTGCGCGGCGCGCCGTCGAAGAGCTGGCCCATGACGATGTCGGCGCCGGGGAAGTTCCTCTCCATCTTGCGGCGCTTGCCGATCGCCCAGGTGAGCGCCGCCTCGACCGGGGTCGTCGTCTCGTCGAGATCGTGGCCGTAGAGGCAGAGGCCGGCTTCGAGGCGCAGGCTGTCGCGCGCGCCGAGGCCGATGGGCAGGACTTCCGGTTCGGCGAGCAGGCGGCGGGCGAAGCCTTCGGCGGCCTCGCCGGGCACGGAAATCTCAAAGCCGTCCTCGCCGGTATAGCCCGAGCGCCAGAGCGTGCAGTCGAGGCCCATGACCTTGAGCCGGGCGACGGTCATGAACTTCATCGCCGCCGCTTCCGGGCAGTGGCGGGCGAGCACCGCGCTCGCCAGCGGACCCTGGAGCGCGAGCAGCGCGCGGTCCTCGTAGCGCTCGACCGCGAAGCGGGGGCCGAGACCGGCCGCGATATGGGCGAAGTCGGCGTCCTTGCAGCCGGCGTTCACCACCACGAGCAGCGCGGAGAAGTCGGTGTCGCCGGCCGGGCGCGTGACCATGAGGTCGTCGCGGATGCCGCCCTTGTCGTTGAGCAGCAGCGTATAGCGGGTCTGGCCGGGCTTCAGCTCCTGGATCGCGCCGGGCACCAGCGCCTCGAAGGCGGCGGCGGCGCCGGCCCCCAGGATCGCGCCCTGCCCCATGTGGCTGACGTCGAAGAGGCCGCAGGCGGCGCGGGTGTGCAGATGTTCCCTGAGGACGCCGGAGGGGTATTGCACCGGCATGTCGTAGCCGGCGAACTCGACCATCTTGCCGCCAAGCTCGCGGTGGAGGGCGTTCAGCTGGGTCTTTTTCGGTTCGGCCACTCAGGTTCCTCGCAATGACGGTCGGTGAAGCGGCCGCGCGCCCGAAGGCCGCGCCGCTACCCCGTCTGTCATGGGACCTGAGAGATTTCGCACGGGCGACGCCCTGCTTACCCCGTCGGTGGGCGGCCTAACCGGGCCGCCGCTTTCCAGACGCTCATCCCCCCTGCGGTCCTGGGTGCCTGAGAGTTTACCGGGGCGGTTGCTCCTTCGGCGCCGGGCGTTGTGCGGGCATCGTCCTGCCGGAAAACCGGCATCCACTTATCCGGACGATGCCCCAGCCCGGTCTCTCCCGCTGGGGATCATGTGCTTGGCCGGTTGCGCGCGACTCCCGCCGGACGCAGCCGATGGCCCGGGGTAGTGTGCGGCGCAGCAGGAGTCAATCGCCGGGGACGCCCGGGCGGGGTGACGGGCGGGGTGAGGCGGCCTAGGGTTCGCCCATCGTCATTTCAGCCACCTGAGGACCCGCCCCATGGACATCGCCTTCGGACCAAAGGACGCCGCCTTCCGCGACGAGGTGCGCCGCTTCCTCGACGCCAAGCTCAACGACCGGCTGCGCGAGGCGGGGCGGCTGTCGACCAGCGTCTATGCCGACCGCGAGATCATGCGCGAGTGGCACGCGATCCTCTATGCCCAGGGCTGGGTCGCGCCGTCCTGGCCGGTCGCGTACGGCGGCTGCGACTGGTCGGTGACGCAGCACTACATCTATTCGACCGAGATGGCCCGGGCCTCGGCCCCCGGCCTGTCGCCGATGGGCCTTGGCATGTGCGGGCCGGTGCTGATCGGCCACGGCACGCCGGAGCAGCGCGCCTTCTACCTGCCGCGCATCCTCTCGGGCGAGGATTTCTGGTGCCAGGGCTATTCCGAGCCGGGGGCCGGATCGGACCTCGCCTCGCTGCAGATGAGCGCGGTGGAGGACGGCGACGACTTCATCCTCAACGGCCAGAAGATCTGGACGACGCATGCGCAATACGCCAACCGCATCTTCTGCCTGGTGCGCACCTCGAAGGAGGACATCCCGCAGAAGGGCATCACCTTCATCCTCGCCGACATGGACCAGCCCGGCGTGCGCGTCGATCCGCTGATCATGATGTCGGGCGAGCATGTGCAGAACCAGATCTTCTTCACCGACGCGCGGGTGCCCAAGAAGAACGTGGTCGGCAGGATCGGCCAGGGCTGGACGGTCGCCAAGTACCTGCTGGAGTTCGAGCGCGGCGGTCACGCCTATGCGCCCGGCCTCGCGGTCCGGCTGAACAAGATCCGCGCGATGGCGGCGGCCGAGCGGCTGGGCGACGGCACCCGGCTGATCGACGACGCCGCCTTCGCCGCCAAGATCGCGAGCGCCGACGTCGAGATCCGGGCGCTGGAGTTCCTGGAGCACCGGGTGATCTCGGCGCTCGCCCATGGCGGCACGCCGGGGGCCCAGGCCTCGATCATGAAAACCCGCGGCACCGAGATCAGCCAGGCGCTGACCGAACTCGCCATCGAGGCGGTCGGCGGCTACGGCGCGCCGTTCCAGCCCCATGCGACGAAGCCGGGCGGACCGGTGCCGGGCTGGCCGAAGCCCGCCTATAACGACCATGTCGGCCCCGACCACGCGCTGCCGGTGATGAGCAAGTACCTCAACGACCGGGCGGGCTCGATCTATGCCGGATCGAACGAAATCCAGCGCAACATCATGGCCAAGGCGGTGCTGGGACTTTAGGGGAGATTTTTCCGAGGAGGCGTTGTCGAATCCGGCCCGGGTCGCGCGTCATGGTGGCATCAACACGGCAGGGAGGCCGGACATGAAGTATGCACTGCTGATCTATGACGACGAAACCACCTGGGCGAACGCGACGCCGGAGGAGCAGACGGCGATCTATGCCGAGCACAGCGGGCTGGGCGAGAAGCTGGCGGCGAAGAAGGCCTTCGTCGCCGGCGAGCAGCTGGCCCCGACCGCGACCGCGACGACCGTGCGCACGGCCAGGGGTGCCAGCGTCCTGACCGACGGGCCGTTCGCCGAACTCAAGGAGCACCTGACGGGCTTCTATCTCATCGAGGCCGACAGCCTCGACGAGGCGATCGGCTATGCCAAGACGCTGTCGGGCACGGTCGAAGTCAGGCCCTGCGTCGCGCATTGAGCGCCGCGGCGATCGAGAGCGCGTGGCGCACGCACTGGGCGCGGCTGCTCGCCGTGCTCGTGCGGCGCTTCCGCGACGTCGATCTGGCCGAGGAGTGCCTGCAGGACGCCTTCGCGGCGGCGGCGGCGGCCTGGGCGGGCGCCGCGCCCGCCAACCCGCCCGCCTGGCTGCTGACGACCGCCCATCGCCGGGCGCTCGACATCAAGCGGCGGCGCGCGACGGCGGCGCGCAAGGCGCATCTCGTCATGGAGGACGACACGATGGAGCCGGAGGCGCCGTTCGACACGGCACAGATCGCCGACGAGCGGCTGGCGCTGATCTCGCTCTGCTGCCATCCGGCGCTGTCGCCCGAAGCGCGCATCGCACTGACGCTGCGCCTCGTCGGCGGGCTGACGACGGCCGAGATCGCGCGGCTGTTCTTCGTCGCCGAGCCGACGATGGCGGCGCGGCTGACCCGCGCCAAGCAGAAGATCGCCGCGGCGCGCATCCCCTTCGCCCTGCCCTCGCCCGGCGAGCTGCGCGAGCGGCTCGGCGGCGTCATGGCCGTCGTCTACCTGATCTTCACCGAAGGCTACGCGCCCTCGTCGGGGGCGCGCATCGTGCGCGACGAACTCTGCGCCGAGGCGATCCGGCTGGCGCGGCTGCTCTGCGAGATCGCGCCGGGCGAGCGCGAGGCGGCCGGGCTGCTGGCGCTGATGCTGCTGCATCACGCCCGGCGGGAGGCGCGGGCCGACGCGGCGGGCGGCGTGGTGCTGCTGCGCGACCAGGACCGCGGCCTGTGGCGGGCCGACGAGATCGACGAGGGACGGCGCCTGCTCGACCGGGCCGGGGACGAGGGGAGCTACGCGCTGCAGGCGGCGATCGCCGCGGCGCATGTGGCGCCAGAGACCGACTGGGCGCGCATCGCGGCGCTCTATGCCCGGCTCGAAGCGGTGACGCCCTCGCCGGCGGTGCGCCTCAACCGAGCGATCGCGGTGGCCGAGGCCGAGGGACCGGCGGCGGGCCTCGCGCTGCTGGAGGGTCTCGACGCGGCGCTGGGAGCAAGCCCTTCGCTGCCGGTGACGCGGGCCGAACTGCTGGTGCGGCTGGGACGCCGCGCCGAGGCGCTGCCGCACTATGACGCGGCGATCGCCCGCACGACGCTGGACGCGGAACGGGATTTCCTGAAGCGGCGGCGCACGGCCGCGGCGCTGGCGTGAGGCCTCAGGCCTTGTCGTTGGCGGGGCGCGGGACGGGCACCACGAGCAGCGTGCGCGCCTCGTCCTCGCCGGCCAGCAGCGCGGCGTAGCGATCGTCGTCGAGCGCCTCGATCAGCGGCACGAGTTCCTCGGCCTGCTTGAGGTCGCGGACCGCCTCGGCCCAGAGCAGCAGCGCGGGCTTCCCCGCCGCCGCGTCGTGGGCGGCGATCGCCGCCGAGAGGTCGCCCTCGCAGGCGTGGACATAGTGGCGGTCGTCGTCGGCGAGGACATAGACATAGGCGGACATCGGACCCCCTAGCTGCGATAGGCGCCGTTGATGCGGATGTAGCCGTCGGTCAGATCGCAGGTCCAGACCTTCGCCCGCCCCTTGCCGAGGCCGATATCGACGCCGATGTCGATCTCCTCGCGCTTCATGTAGGCGGAGACTTTGGCCTCGTCGTATTTGGGATCGCGCAGGCCCTGATGGGCGACGCGGTAGGGGCCGAACGAAATCGCCAGGCGGTCGCGGTCGGCGGCCTCGCCGGACTTGCCGACCGCCATCACGATGCGGCCCCAATTGGCGTCCTCGCCGGCGATCGCCGTCTTGACCAGCGGCGAGTTGGCGATGGAGAGCGCGATGCGCTTGGCGGCCGCGTCGTTCTCCGCCCCCGTCACCTCGATGGCGACCTGCTTGGAGGCGCCCTCGCCGTCGCGCACGACCTGGAGCGCAAGGTCCTGCAACACGGCGTTCAGGCGGAGGCGGAAATCGGCGAGGCGCTTGTCGGAGGCCTTAGCGACCGGCTCGTGCCTTGCGCCGCGGCCGGTGGCGAAGAGCATCAGCGTGTCGGAGGTCGAGGTGTCGCTGTCGACGGTGATGGCGTTGAAGCTGGTCTCGACGCCCTCGGCGAGCAGCTCCTGAAGCACGGCGGCCGGCAGCGTCGCGTCGGTGACGACATAGGCGAGCATGGTCGCCATGTCCGGGGCGATCATGCCCGAGCCCTTGGCGATGCCGTTGATGCGGACCGTCGCCTCGCCGATCTTCGCGGTCGCGGTGGCGAGCTTGGGAAAGGTGTCGGTGGTCATGATCGCCTTCGCCGCCGCCAGCCAGCCGCCGGCCGAGGCGTCCTCGATCGCCTCGTCGAGCTTGGCGACGATGCGGTTCCAGGGCAGCGGCTCGCCGATCACCCCGGTCGAGGCGACGAAGACGTCTTCCGGGTCGCAGCCGATGGCGGCCGCCCCGGCCTCGGCGGTGCGGCGCACGGCCTCGATGCCGCCCGCCCCGGTGAAGGCGTTGGCGTTGCCGGAATTGACGATCAGCAGCCGCGCCTCGCCCTTGCGCTCGCCGGGCCGGGCGAGATTGGCGCGGCACCAGTCGATGGGGGCGGAGCGGGTCTTGGACCTGGTGAAGACGCCGGCCGCCTGGGTGTGCGGCGAGAAGACGGCGCAGAGCAGGTCGGTGCGGCCGGCATAGCGGATGCCGGCGGCGACCGCCCCGAGCCGGACGCCGGCCATCGGCGGCAGGTCGCGGATCGCCTTGGGGGCCAGCGGCGAGACCGGATGGGCCTGGACGGGGGCGGCCGCCGCGGCTTTCGCGGCGGGCCTCCGGGTGGCTGGCGGACGCGGGGGGGCGGCGGGCTTGCCCGGCTTGGCCGCCTTGAGCACCGTCTTGGCCTTGGGAAGCGCCTTGGCCCGGCTGGCGGGCTTGCTTGCGGATTTCGCCTTAGTCTTTGACTTTACAGGTAATTTCTTCTTGCCGGCGGCCGCCATGGACCCCTCATTCGCCAAAACGCGCGGGACTTTAGCCCAAATGACGCCTGCGGCAAGCGAGGCGCGACATCGCGGCGCGGGCTGCTTTTGCCCGGCGCGCTGCTAGAGTGCCGGATATGGAAGAGCTTCATCGCGGCACGCGGTCGGCCATCGTGCGGCTGCTTCAGCGTCTCTTGAACAAGAAGCTGCGCGCCGAGCGGCTGTCGGCCGCGCCGCTGGAACTCGACGGCCGCTTCGGGCGGCTGACCGAGGAAGCGATCCGCACCTTCCAGACCCGGCACGCGATGACGCCGACCGGCGTGGCCGACGCCCGGCTGTGGCGCGCCATCGGGCTGACCATCGATGTCTGGCACCAGCATGTCCTGCTGGTCGGGCAGACGACGGACACGACCTGCTGGGCCGCCGCAGCGTCGATGATCCTGGGCACGATGACGCCCAGCCTTTCGACCAGCCACCTGGGCGAGGACGGGGGACTGGAAGGCTCGATCGAGCATCATCGCGCCTTCGCCGAGAGCCTCGGCTGGGACATGCCGATGCGCTCGCCGGGGGTGAGCGAGCTCATCGCCCTGATCGCCCGCGGGCCGCTGTGGATCAGGGCGAGCGGCGAGGACTGGGCGCATGCCGTGGTCCTGAGCGGCGTGTTCGGCGACGGCACGGCCGACGCCACCATGGTGCGCATTCACGATCCCTGGCCGCCGCGGCAGGGGCACGTCTACGGGGCGTTCCTGGACTATCTCTACATCATCGCCGCCGATGGCGGCATCTCGCCCATGAACCTCGACTATGTGCTGATCCCGCGCTGAGGCAAGGCCCGGATTTCCGCCGAAATTGAGGCGGCGCGGGCGATTTCCCTTCGTTGACAGGGGGGAAGGGGGCTCTTATCTCTCCCGCATGCCGAGGACCGGGCGCGCGCCCCTGCGCGCGCCGGCTTTCGCTTGGAGATCGCCGGGCGCCGCTTCCCCAGAGCGCCGCACATATTGCGCCGCCCGCCGGGTGCGCGCCGAAGGACACTGGAACCGCCACATGCTCGGACTGGGAACGCTCGCCCGCAGGATTTTCGGGTCGGAGAACGACCGCAAGCTGAAATCGAAGTTCGCGCGGGTCGCGGCGATCAACGCGCTGGAGCCTCAGTTCCAGGCCCTCAGCGACGAGCAGTTGGCCGCCAAGACCGTCGAGTTCCGCGAGCGCCTCGCCAAGGGCGAGCCGCTGGACAAGCTGCTGCCGGAGGCCTTCGCGGCGGTGCGCGAGGCGGCGACCCGCACGCTGGGCCAGCGCCATTTCGACACCCAGCTGGTGGGCGGCATGGTGCTGCACGAAGGCGCGATCTCGGAGATGAAGACGGGCGAAGGCAAGACGCTGGTCGCCACCCTGCCCGTCTATCTCAACGCGCTTGAAGGCAAGGGCGTCCACGTCGTCACGGTGAACGACTACCTCGCCCGCCGCGACGCCGGCTGGATGGGCCGCGTCTACGCCAAGCTCGGCATGACGACGGGCGTCATCGTCCACGGCCTCAACGACGAGCAGCGCCGCGCCGCCTATGCCTGCGACATCACCTACGGCACCAACAACGAGTACGGCTTCGACTATCTGCGCGACAACATGAAGTACGCGCTGAGCCAGATGTCGCAGCGCGGCCACCATTTCGCGATCGTCGACGAGGTCGACTCGATCCTGGTCGACGAAGCGCGCACGCCGCTGATCATTTCCGGGCCTACCGACGATCTGTCGGAGATGTACAAGACCATCGACGCCTACGTGCCGCGCCTGGAGCCGGCGCACTACGAGGTCGAGGAGAAGAGCCGCAACGTCCAGCTGACCGAGGACGGCAACGAGGCGATGGAGGAGTGGCTGCGCCAGGCCGGGTTGCTGAAGGAAGGCAATCTCTACGATTCCACCAACATCTCGGTCGTCCACCACGTCAACCAGGCGCTCAAGGCGCACAAGATCTTCCAGAAGGACCGCGACTACATCGTCAAGGACGGCAAGGTCGTGATCATCGACGAGTTCACGGGACGCATGATGGAAGGCCGGCGCTATTCCGACGGCCTGCACCAGGCGCTGGAAGCCAAGGAGAAGGTGGCGATCCAGCCCGAGAACCAGACGCTCGCCTCGATCACCTTCCAGAACTATTTCCGCCTCTACAAGAAGCTGGCCGGCATGACCGGCACGGCGGCGACGGAAGCCGCCGAGTTCATGGACATCTACAAGCTGGACGTCTTCGAGATCCCGACCAACCGGCCGGTGGCGCGCAAGGACGCCGACGACGAGGTCTATCGCACGGTCGCCGAGAAGGACGAGGCGATCATCGAGCTGATCCGCGAATGCCATGCGCGCCATCAGCCGGTGCTGGTGGGCACGACGTCGATCGAGAAGTCCGAGCAGCTGGCGCGCCTCCTCAAGAACCGCGGCTTCCGCCAGAAGGACGTCACCGATCCGGACGCCTTCATCGCCTCGGCCAAGGGCGGCGGCAACGCGTTCTTCGTGCTGAACGCCCGCTATCACGAGCAGGAAGCGCAGATCGTCGCGCAGGCCGGCGTGCCCGGCGCCATCACCATCGCCACCAACATGGCCGGCCGCGGCACCGACATCCAGCTCGGCGGCAACCCCGACATCCGCATCCAGGCGGCGACCGCCGGCCTGGAGGACGGCCCCGAGATGGCCGCTCGCATCGCCGAGATCAAGGCCGAGATCGCCGCCGACAAGAAGACCGTGATGGAGGCCGGCGGGCTCTACATCATCGGCACCGAGCGGCACGAGAGCCGCCGCATCGACAACCAGCTGCGCGGCCGCTCGGGCCGCCAGGGCGATCCGGGCGCCTCGAAGTTCTTCCTGTCGCTCCAGGACGACCTGATGCGCATCTTCGGGTCGGACCGGCTCGACAGCATCCTCACCCGGCTCGGCCTCAAGCAGGGCGAGGCGATCGCCCATCCCTGGGTGAACAAGGCGCTGGAGAAGGCGCAGCAGAAGGTGGAGGCGCGGAACTTCGAGATCCGCAAGAACATCCTGAAATACGACGACGTGATGAACGCCCAGCGCAAGGCGATCTTCGAGCAGCGCATCGACTTCATGCGCGCCGACGACGTGCAGGAGACCGTCGCCGACTTCCGCAGCGAGGTCATCGCCGACACGGTGCTCAAGCACATTCCGCCCAACGCCTATGCCGAGCAGTGGGACGTGGCCGGCCTCAAGGAAGAGATGGCCAAGCTGTTCAACGACGACATCCCGGTCGACGAATGGGCCAAGGAAGAAGGCATCGCCGACGAGGAGGTGCAGGCGCGCCTCGCCGCGCTGGCCGACAAGCGGATCGCCGAACGCGCCGCCCCGGTCGAGCCGGACGTGATGCGCCGCGTGGAGAAGCAGGTGCTGCTGCAGGTGCTCGATTCCAACTGGCGCGAGCACATCGTGATGCTCGACCACCTGCGCCAGTATGTGGGCCTGCGCGGCTATGCCCAGCGCGACCCGCTGAACGAGTTCAAGACCGAAGCCTTCGAGCTGTTCCAGAACCTCTTGCACAAGCTGCGCTTCGACGTGACGCGCACGCTGCTCAACATCCAGTTCCAGATGCAGGCCCCGCCGCCGCCGCTGGAAAGCCGTCCGCTGCCGCCGATGCGCGCCCAGCACATCGACGCGACGACCGGCGAGGACGAGATTGCGGTGGAAGAGGCGCAGCGCCCGGCGCGGGCGATGCCGCCGCTGACGCAAGGCCCGGTCTCGACCTCGCCGACCGATCCGGCGACCTGGGGCAAGGTCTCGCGCAACGCCGCCTGCCCCTGCGGCTCGGGCAAGAAGTTCAAGCACTGCCACGGCGCGGTGATGGCGTAGCGGCGCGCCATCCGGCCGGTCACCACCCGGCAGCTCAAACGAAAAGGCGGCGGGGATGACCCGCCGCCTTCGCCGTTTCCGTCCCGGGACGGAGGATTACATGCCGCCGCCGGCGACGATCGCCGTGGTGCCGCGGCGGTTCTGGGCGTAGCAGCCCTCGCTGGCGTCGCCGCAGATGGGCTGGTCCTTGCCGTAGGAGATGGTCGAGATGCGGCTGCGGTCGATGCCGTAGGAAACCAGCGTCTCCTTCACCGCATTGGCGCGGCGGTCGCCCAGCGCGATGTTGTATTCGCGCGTGCCGCGCTCGTCGGCGTGGCCTTCGACGCGAACCATGACTTCCGGGTTGGCGTTCAGGATCTGCGCCTGCTGCTGCAGGATCGCCGCGCCGTCGGGGCGGACCTGGTAGGAGTCGAGGTCGAAATAGACCGTGTCGCCAACCGCGCGGAGCTGTTCGCCGAGCGTGCCGCCGGTGACCGCGCCGTTGTTGGCGCCGTACTGGTCGGCGCCGGTGCCGGCCTCCGCGCCGTCCTTCTTGGACGCGCAGGCCGTCGCCAGAAGCGCCATGCCCGCAACGGCCAGAACCTTCATCGTCTTCATTGCCGTATTCTCCTCATAGCGGCGCCTTGCGCCTGTCGTGTGGCTGCGCACGTGGTGCGGTGCAGCAAATCGCCGAATTCGGGCGGAAGCTATCGGCCGCGCCCATAGGGTTCAAGCCGGAAAAAGGCGGAATTGAGAATGGCTTCGCAAGGCCAGCATCACGAATTCCGCCCGTTATGCAACATGGTTCAGTTGATCCCCGGACCGTCGAGATCGGGCGACCAGGCGGGATCGGAGGCCTCGCCGGGGGTCGGTACGCGGCGCAGATTCTGCCCCGTGAGATCGACCGACCAGATCGAGGACGGGCCGCCCGCGCCCGAACGGGCGAACATGATGACGCGGCCGTTCGGCGCCCAGGTGGGGCTCTCGTCGAGGAAGCTCTCGGTCAGGCGGCGTTCGCCCGAACCGTCGGTGCGCATCACGCCGATGCCGAACGTGCCGCGCAGCATCTTGGTGAAGGCGATGAGATCGCCGCGCGGGCTCCAGACCGGCGTCGCGTAGCGTCCGTCGCCGAACGAGATGCGGCGCTGGTTCGATCCGTCGGCGGCCATGACATAGACCTGCTGCGAGCCGCCGCGGTCGGACTCGAAGGCGATCTGCGTGCCGTCCGGCGAGAACGAGGGCGAGGTGTCGATGCCCGGATCGCTGGTGAGGCGGCGCGTCGCGCGGGTGCGCAGGTCGACGAGGTAGATGTCGGTGTTGCCGTCGCGGGCCATCGACAGGACAATCGAATTACCATCGGGCGAGAAGCGCGGCGAGAAGGTCATGCCGTTGAAGCCCTGGAGCACTTCCTCGCGGCCGGTCTCCAGATCGAAGATGTACACGCGCGGGCGCTCGCCCTGGTAGGACATGAACGAGATCGCCTGCGCGGTCGGGCTGAAGCGCGGGGTCAGCACGAGGTCGCGGCCGTCGGTGAGGAACTGCGCGTTGGCGCCGTCCTGGTCCATGATGGCGAGGCGCTTGACCTTGCGCGTCTTGGGGCCGCTTTCGGCGACATAGACGACGCGGGTGTCGAAATAGCCCTTCTCGCCCGTCAGCCGCTCGTAGATGGCGTCGGCGATCATGTGGCCGACGCGGCGGGCGTTCTCGGGCGTGGTGAAGAACTGAAGGCCGACCATCTGCTGCTCGGCGAAGATGTCCCAGAGGCGGAACTCGACGCGCAGCCGGCCGTCCGGCTCCAGCGTCGTGCGGCCGGTGACCAGCGCCTTGGCGTTGATGACGCGCCAGTCGGCGAAGCGCGGCGGCGCGCCGATGTCGGGCGAGCGGGTGACGAAGGACATCGGATCGAGCGAGCGGAAAAGGCCCGAGCGGTCGAGATCGGCGCGCACGACGCCGACGATCTCGGACGAGACGCCGCCCTCGGCGCCGCCGAAATCGGCGATCGCGATGGGCAGCGGCTCCATGTTGCCCTGGGTCACGACGATGCGCAGGGGATCCTGCGCCGCGGCGGCCGAGAACGCGGCAACGGCCGCCGCAGAGATCATCGCCGCGCGCAGGAAGCGGAAAGCGGATTTCAGCATGAGGGGCTCCTAGAGTCCTAGCATCTGGGCGGGGTTGAATTCGACATCGAGCACGCGCCAGCCGTCATACGAATCGGCCGGCAGATCATAGTTCTGGCATTGCATGATCGCACGCCGTCCGGCCTCGGCCGCCGCGCGGTAGTAGGGATCGCCCATGGAGGGCGTGTCGAGATATTCCGGAAGCCCGTTCAGCGAGCCGTCGCGGTTGAGACGGATGCGCATGGCGACGACGAGCTTCTCGGCGTCGGGCGCGCCGGCGAGGCTGCCGGCGTCCCAGCAGCGCGAGACCTGCGAGCGGAAGGCGTCGACGATGGTCGCGGTCTCGCGTTCGGAGAGGCCTTTGCCGCGCCTGGTCTCGGCGTCGTCCGGCTCGGACTCCGGGCCGCTGTCGGCGGTCGTGTCGTCGTTCTCCTTGTCCTCGACGCCGGCGATCACGGCATCGAGATCGAAGGGCTCTTCCTCGTCGTCCGGCTTCTTCTCGGGCTTCTTGTCCTCGGGCTTCCTTTCCGGCTCGGGCTCGTCCTCGGGCTCCGCCTCGGCGACCTCCTTCGGCGGCTCCTTCACCTCCTTCGGCTTGGCGCGCGGCGTCGGCGGCTCGGGCGCGATGTCGGGATCGGGCACGATCTCGGCGTCGGCGACCGGTTCGGGCGGCGGCGGTTCCTCCTGGGGCTTCGGCTCCGGCGGCGGCTCGGGTTTGGGCTCGGGCTTCGGTTCGGGCTTGGGCTCGGGCGGCGGCGGTTCGGCCTCCGCCACCTTGGGCGCGGTCTTGGGCTTGGGATCAGGCTTCGCCGCCGGCTCGGGGCTAGGCTCCGGCTTGGGCTCGGGCGCCTTGGCGGCCGCCTTCACGTTGGTCGTCTCGGCGATCGGCAGCATCGAGACCGGGACGTACTCCTCGATCGGCGGCGGCTCGTAGGTCGGCGCAAACGAGACGAAGGTCAGCGCGACGACGCCGCCATGGAGCAGCGCCGAGACGATCCATCCCGGCCTCCTGAACCATGGGCGGTCGTCGTCGTCCATCGCGGTCAGCCGTCTGTGGCGGGCCGGGTGCCGGCCGGCGCGCCCTTGGGGGCGGGATCGTTGACCAGCACGAGCCTGGTGAAGCCGGCGGCGTTGAGCAGGCTCATCACCTCGGCGACGCGGCCATAGCCGACTGCCTTGTCGGCGCGCAGATAGATCGGCTTGTCGTAGCCGTTGCTCGAAATCGCGACGAGGCGCGGCACGAGCAGGTCGTCGGCGATCTCGCTCTCCTGGAGATAGACCTTGCCGTCGATGTCGATGGTGACGCTGAGCGGCTCCTCGTTGTCGGTGACCGGGCCGGCGACCGTCCTGGGCAGATCGATCTTGACGCCGACGGTGAGCAGCGGCGCAGCGACCATGAAGACGATCAGCAGAACCAGCATCACGTCGACGAAGGGCGTGACGTTGATCTCGGACATGCGCCCGGCCGAGGCGCCGCCGTGCCGGCGCGAGCCGCGCCGCCGCCGTCCACCGCCGCCGGAGGAGATCGAGGCGCCCATCAGCGCGCCCTTTCGTCGAGCTGGCGCGACAGGATCGCGGTGAACTCGTCGGCGAAGCCTTCGAGGCGGCCGGCATAGTTGTTGGCCTGGGCGACGAAGCGGTTATAGGCGATGACCGCCGGGATGGCGGCAAGCAGGCCGAGCGCGGTCGCGAACAGCGCCTCGGCGATGCCGGGGGCGACGACCGCGAGGCTGGTGTCGTTGGAGGCGGCGATGCCGCGGAAGGCGTTCATGATGCCCCACACCGTGCCGAAGAGGCCGATGAACGGCGCGGTCGAGCCGACCGTTGCCAGGAAGCCGAGCTGCTTTTCCACCTGCTGCGTCTCGCGCCCGATGGTCACGTTCATCACGCGGTCGATGCGGTCGCGGATCGACGGCCCGAGCGCCGCCGTCACCTGGTGCTGGCCTTCGAAATTGCGCCGCCATTCGCGCATCGCGGCGACGAAGAGCACGGCGAAGGGATGGTCGGGCTTGAGGCCGATGGCGTTGTAGAGGTCGTCGAGCGAGCGGCCCGACCAGAAGACCTGCTCGAAATCGTCGGCCTTGGCGTCGAGGGCGCGCAGGCGCAGGAACTTCTCCACGATGATCGCCCATGAGACGAGCGAGAGGCCGATCAGCAGGATCATCACGCTCTTGCCGATCACGTCGGCCTTCAGGAAGAGCTGGATGAAGGAGAAGGCGTCGCTGGCCCCGCCCGATTGCGGGCCGACCTCGGCGACCTCGACCGGCGGCAGCGGGGCCGGCGTGGCGGCGGCGCCCGGATCGGCCTGGACGGCGTCGGCCAGCACGCTCAGGGCATGGCCGGCGGCCTGCACGACATGCAGGGCGTGGTCGGCGAGCGAGGCGAGATCCATGTGGGGCGGCCTTTCCTGAAGTCGTCGGTCCCGTGGCCTGGCCCGTCATGGCATGACGCGAACAACCCGGGATAAGTCCCAACTAACCTTGACGAAATTGGGGCGCAGTCGCCGCAGGGGCGGGCCGGACATCGCGTCCGGCGCGGGCCGCCCGGTCGCGGTTAGGCGCCCCTTGGGGGTAGCGCCCCAATGCTTGACGGACCATTAACCTTACGCACCTGCGAGAGGCCAGCGACAGTTTGGTGACTTGCATCGCAGCGCGCGCGCAGCCAAGTCGTGTCCGGCCGGGGGCCATTCAGGGAGCACGGGATGCGTTTTGCGACAGTTGCGGCGATGGCCATGGCGGCGATCGCACCGGCGCTCGCCAAGAGCGACAGCGCCTACACCAAGATCATGACGCCGGACGCCAAGTGCAAGGTGGTCGACCGCAACGAGGAAGAGGGCTGGGCCGTCTCCAAATGCCCCGGCTACAAGGGCATCGACGTCTGGGTCGGCGAAGGCGACCTGCGGGCCTTCGTCGGCTATGGCCCGAACGGGCAGGATGAGGCGGCCTACGGATCGACCTTCGGACCCTTCAACACGACCGGCGAGACGGTCGAGTGGCGGCTGAAGGACGGCAAGCCGGTCGCCACGATCCTGCGCTGGAAGGTCGACGGCGGCCCCGACATGCCCAAGGGCGAGATGCTGGTCGTCACCCAGCTGGAGGCCGGCAACCAGTGCTGGATCGCCGTCGTCGCCGCGCACAAGAACAAGAACGCCAACGAACTGGCCCGCCAGGCCGCCGACGAACTGGCCGGAACGGTCGATTGCGCGACGGAGACGCCG
>JAEUMK010000016.1 GCA_016792565.1 Alphaproteobacteria bacterium | reverse complement strand
CAGGGCGAGAAGATCTGCGTCTCGGTCACCCGGACCCTCGCCGCCGCAGCCTGACGTCTGCCGGCCGCTTCCGGCCTTCCGCCCCTCGGGCCGGTTCAATGCCGATCGCAACGCTCGCAAGGCCGGATTTCCGCGCCTCTGTGCGCCGATTGAACCGCGCCACGTATTCGAACGTCGAAAACGGGCGTTTGTTCATCTTCGTTCTCGGAGAGGACCGGACGAGGAAGAACTCGATCCGCTCGATCCCGCGTCCGGGCATGGTGCATCGCTCCCTCGCCGCCGCCCGGGATGGGCGAATTCCATATAGGCCGAAATGCCTATTCTGTCAAGGAAAATAATCATATTCATGGCGGCGGGGGCGGCCGGAGCGAATTCCGCGATTGCGCGCTTCACAACCCCGCCGGGCCTTGCTATACGCGCGGCCCTTGCTTCGCCCTTATGGGCGATCCCGATGCGGCCATGGCGGAATTGGTAGACGCGCTAGCTTGAGGTGCTAGTGGGGTAACTCCCGTGGAAGTTCGAGTCTTCTTGGCCGCACCACTCTTTCTCACTGCACGGATCTGACGGCGGGCGCTTCGGGCGCGCGGGGTTGCGTGCGCGGTGCGTCTTTCGAGACGGCCGCATTGCGGCCTCCTCAGGATGAGGAGGGGCGGGACGGTTGCGGGGGACGGATTCAGGGCGGGCCGGCGAGGTCGGCGTCCGCCTTCGCGCGCCGCTTGCGGCGGCGCGGGAACAGGTGGTCGTTGGCGGTCACGAAGTCGCGGATCGTGCTGGTGAAGAGCCAGCTCTGCCAGCCCCTGAGATGGGCGTAGCCGGCGAACGCGCCCAGCGCCGCCCCGATGCAGTCCACAATGAGGTCCTTCATCGTATCGACCAGGCCGGATTTCTGCATGTTGGTGCCGAGCGTCAGGTCGACGGCGAACTCGAAGATCTCCCACAGCGCGCCGATGGTGACGGCGAAGCAGAAGGCGAAGAGCGTCGCGGTAATGGGGGCGGCCGACAGGCGGTCGCCGCGCACCAGGATCAGCATCAGCACCACGCCGATCAGGCCGAAGCCGATGGCCGAGCCGAAATGCAGGAGACTGTCCCACCACCAGAAGCGATTGTAGAAGTCGCGAGCCTCGCCGAGGAACAGCGTCGCCATCAGGAACAGCGCGACGGCGACGATGAAGGCGGCCGGAATCCGCACGGCGATGAAGCGCTGCAGATAGATCGGCGCGAGCGTCAGAGCGAAGGTCGTCAGCGCGACGAAAGCGACGATGAGCGCCCCGGTGGCGAGCGCCAGCCCCGCTTCGACGAGCAGCACCACCCAGATCGCCTTCAGCGGCCAGGGCTGGTCGAGGAGCCTCATGCGGTGCGCGCTCATATCGGCATCCTAGCACCGGCAGGACCGTGGGGCGATGCGGGGGCGGTGCCGCCGTCGAGGCGGCCATCGGCGTGTCGCGGCTGCGGGGACGAGCCTGGCCCCCTTCCCCCTGCGGGGAGGCGAGCATGGGCGCGGGTCCTCAATGCCGGTTCATGCGGCGCGGGCCGCTGACATGGGGATTGCCGCGCTCAAAGAAGCGCAGGGGCCGGTGTGCGTCGCGGGAGATGCCGATGCGGGTGGAGACGCCGATCTCGCCCGGCGGGCGGGGCGGGGCGGCCAGGAAGAGCCCGCCGGGCGCGCAGAGATCGAGCCCGTCATGCGCCGGGCCGATGCCGAGCGCGAGGGTGAGCTTGCCGGGGCCGTTGGCGAGATCGGGGCCGTGGCGGCCGGGGCGGCGGGCCTGCATCAGCGCCTCGCCCTGCACCGGCTCGACGGCGCGGATCAGCACGCCCGCGCCGATGCCAGGCGCTTCGCTGCTCACGTTGAACAGCCAGTGCATGCCGTAGTTCAGATAGACATAGGCGTGACCGCGCTCGCCGAACATCGGCCGGTTGCGCGGCGTGTCCCCGCGATAACTGTGGCTTGCCGCATCGTCCGGCAGGTAGGCCTCGGTCTCGACGATGCGCGCCGCGACGCGGCCTTCGGGCAGGTCGTGGACGATCGCCGCGCCGATGAGGAAGCGGGCGAGCGCCACCGTGTCGGCGGGCAGGTCGCGGCGGCGGAGCCGTCTGAGGCGGGGCGGCGTCATGCGCCTCAGGCGGCGGTCCAGCCGCCGTCCATCGAGATGTTGGCGCCGGTGATCTGGCTGGCGGCGTCGCCGGCGAGGAAGACGGCGAGCGCCGCCACCTGCTCGACGGTGACGAACTGCTTGGTCGGCTGGGCCTGGAGCAGCACGTCGCCGATGACCTGTTCCTTGGTCAGTCCGCGCGCCTTCATCGTGTCGGGGATCTGCTTCTCGACCAGCGGCGTCCAGACATAGCCGGGGCTGATGCAGTTGGCCGTGACGCCGTGGGGGGCGAGTTCGAGCGCCACGGTCTTGGTCAGGCCGACAAGGCCGTGCTTGGCGGCGACATAGGCCGCCTTGAACGGCGAGGCGACCAGCGAGTGGGCCGAGGCGGTGGAGACGATCCGCCCCCATTTGCGCGCCTTCATGCCGGGCACCGCGGCGCGGATGGCGTGGAAGGCCGAGGAGAGGTTGATCGCCACGATCCGGTCCCATTTGTCGATCGGGAAATCCTCGATGGGCGAGACGTGCTGGATGCCGGCATTGTTGACGAGGATGTCGGGGCCGCCGAAGGCTGTTGCGGCGAGGCCGACCAGGGCGGCGATCTCGGCAGGCTTCGTCATGTCGGCGGGCGAATAGAGGGCGCGGACGCCGAACTCGGCCTCGATGGCGGCGCGGGCCGCCTCGATCTCGTCGGCCGGGCCGAAGCCGTTGAGGACGACGTTCGCTCCCTCGGCGGCGAAGGCGCGGGCGCAGGCGAGGCCGATGCCGCTGGTCGAGCCGGTGACGAGGGCGGATTTGCCTTTGAGGGTCATGGGGATCTTTCGCGAAAGGGCGGCACGGCCACCACAGCATCATGTTGCGGCGCAATATAGGCGGTTCGAAGGGGGAAGGAACCGGGGCGGGGCGCGATTTCCGTCCGGGCCTGCCTCCCGCTTCGCCCGCCGTTCGGCTAAGACCGGCTCACTGACGGCGCCTCACGGCGCCTCGCGACGCCACAAGGAGCCCTGCCGTGATCCCCAATTCCTTCCGCGGCCTCGATTTCGACCTCGGCGAGACCGCCGACATGCTGCGTGAGACGGTGCGGGCGTGGTCGGACGACAGGCTGGCGCCGCGCGCCGCCGAGATCGACCGGAGCAACACTTTCCCGCGCGATTTGTGGCCGGAGCTCGGCGATCTTGGCCTGCTCGGCGTGACGGTGGAGGAGGAATACGGCGGCGCGGGCCTCGGCTATCTGGAGCATTGCGTCGCCATGGAGGAGGTGAGCCGCGGCTCCGGCGCGGTCGGGCTTTCCTATGGCGCGCACTCCAATCTCTGCGTCAACCAACTCCGCCGCTGGGGCACGCCGGAGCAGAAGCGCAGATACCTTCCCAAGCTGATGAGCGGCGAGCATGTCGGCGCGCTGGCGATGTCGGAGGCGGGATCGGGCTCGGACGTCGTCTCGATGCGGCTGCGCGCCGAGAAGAAGGGCGACCGCTACGTCCTCAACGGCACCAAGTTCTGGATCACCAACGGGCCGCATGCCGACACGCTGGTCGTCTATGCCAAGACCGACCCGGAGGCCAAGTCGCGCGGCATCACCGCCTTCCTGATCGAGAAGGGGATGAAGGGATTCAGCGCCAGCCCCAAGCTGGACAAGATGGGGATGCGCGGTTCGGACACGGCCGAACTCGTGTTCGAGGATTGCGAGGTGCCCGAGGAGAACGTGATGGGGCCGGTCGGCGGCGGCGTCGGCGTGCTGATGTCGGGCCTCGACTACGAGCGCGCGGTGCTGGCGGCGGGGGCGATCGGGCTGGCGCAGGCGGCGCTGGATGTCGTCATCCCCTATCTCCACGACCGCAAGCAGTTCGGCCAGCCCATCGGCACGTTCCAGCTGATGCAGGGCAAGCTCGCCGACATGTATGTGAAGACCAACGCGGCGCGGGCCTATGTCTATACCGTCGCCAAGGCCTGCGACCGCGGCCAGACCACGCGCCAGGATGCGGCGGGGGCGATCCTCTATGCCTCGGAGACCGCCGTGCAGGTGGCGATGGAGGCGATCCAGTGCCTCGGCGGCAACGGCTATATCAACGACTACCCGACGGCCCGCATCCTGCGCGACGCCAAGCTCTACGACATCGGCGCGGGCACGAACGAGATCCGCCGGATGCTGATCGGGCGGGAGATCTTCGAGGCGACGGCGTGAGCGGACGCCCCCGCGCGGGGTGCGGGGCGGCGATCGTCAGGGACGGGCGCATTCTGCTGGTGCGGCGCCTCAGGCCGCCCGAGGCCGGGTGCTGGAGCCTGCCGGGCGGCAAGATCGATCCGGGCGAGCCCCATGAGGAGGCGATCCGGCGCGAGGTCCTGGAGGAACTCGGCATCCGGCTGGCGGAGACGCGGCTGCTCTGTGTCGTGGACCTGATGGCCGACGGGCAGCACTGGGTCTCGCCCGTGCGGCTCGCCACGGCGTTCGAAGGCGAGCCGCGCAACGTCGAGCCGGAGAAGCACGCCGCCATCGGCTGGTTCGCCCTGGATGCGCTGCCCGCGCCACTGTCGGCGGCGGCGCGAAGCGCGGCGGCGGCGATCAGGAAATCCAATTGAGCACTATGTACTATTGTCACAACAATTATAATTGACAGAGCAACTTGTATGTACCAGTAGTGGCCAATGGGGTTGGAGGTTGTCATGAAGCCAGCCGATATGGTCCGTCTTACGCGTGGCCTTCCCAGCAAGTCCGCGAAGATACGCGTGCTTGCTGAAGCGGGCGTGCCGCGCGCCGACATCGCCCGCTTTCTCGACATCCGTTACCAGCATGTTCGCAATGTGCTGACGGGACCGGTCCCCGGGTCGGACAAAAGAGGATTTGAGGACGTTGAGACGCCCTCCTTTCTCGCTGCGGAGCATGCCTTTCCGATCCTGACGGAAGATGGTGCGTTGACCATTCCGGCCGTCCTTACCGGCGCTTTGGGAGCGAAGCCGGGGGATCGGCTCGTCGTCGTGGAAGATGATGGCGGGCTCTGGATCGGAACGCAGGCGGCTGGAATACGGCGGGCGCAGGCCATGGCGCGCCGCTCCATGCCGGAGGGAACATCAGGCACCGATCTCCTGTTCGAAATGCGGCGGCGCGATTTCGAGGCAGAACAGAAGGAGGGGGCATCGTGAACTATTGGGTCTATGAGAACTGGACGCATCGGCGTGCGCGAATCCATGACGCACAATGCGTCCACTGCAACGACGGCCGTGGCCTTCATGGTGGTGGATCGGGGCGCAACGATCGTTGGCACGGCCCCTTCGAAGAACGTTCGCGGGCGTTTCTATTCGCCGATAAACTAAACCGCGACGATACGAAGAAATGCGGAACATGTTCGCCGTGATCGGCCGGACATGAACGCCGTCATCGACTCGTCGGCCGTAATCGCGCTGATATTGCAGGAGGAGGGAGCGGCAGCCGTCGCTGCGTTCGTAGCCGGTGCGAGCATTTCGGCCGTCAACTACGCTGAGGTGTTGGAGGTACTGGGTCGTCGTGGCATGGACGCTTCGCTCGCGCACAGCGCCTTCGCTTCGCTCGGTATCGAGATTGCTCCCTTCGATGCCGTGCACGCCCGCCGGACCGCCGCGCTTGCGCCGGTTACCCGGCACCTCGGCCTTTCGCTTGGCGACCGCGCTTGTCTGGCGGTGGCCGAGCAGAGGGGCGTGAGCGCCATTACCGCCGACCGGCGTTGGGCGGAGGCCGGAGTCAACATCAAGGTGACGCTGATTCGGTGATCTATTGCTCCGGCGCGCGGGTCATGCGGCCGGCCATCCAGCCGCCGTCGACCACCAGTTCGGCGCCGTTGACGTAGAGGCTTTCGTCGGAGGCGAGGTAGAGCGCGGCGGCCGAGATGTCGGCGGTGACGCCGAAGCGGCCGGCCGGGATGGTGGGCACGACCGCCTCGGAGATCGCGTTGGAGACGCCGACGCCGTAGTTCACGCGCGTCATGTCGGTCGCCACGATGCCGGGGTGGATCGAGTTGCTGCGGATCGGCAGGCCGAGTGCCCCGGCCTCGACCGCCGCGGTCTTGGTCATCAGGCGTACCGCGCCCTTCGAGGCGTTGTAGGCGATGTGGCCGGGCGAGCCCATCAGGCCCGCCACGGACGAGATGTTGATGATGGAGCCGCCGCGCGCGCCCATCGCCGCGAAGGCCGCCTTGATGCCGAGGAACACGCCCTCGACGTTGATCGCCTGCATGCGCCGGAAATCCTCCAGCGTGGTATCGGCGATCAGCTTGACCATCAGAATGCCGGCATTGTTGACCAGCACGTCGAGCGGGCCGAGCGCGGCAACGCGCTCCATCGCCTCGGCCCAGCCGGCTTCGGCGGTCACGTCGTGGCCGAAGCCGATCGCCCGGGCGCCGCCGGCCGAGAGTTCCGCCGCCACGGCCGCCGCGCCTTCCGCGTCGATGTCCGACACCGCCACGCGCGCGCCTTCGGCGGCGAAGAGGCGGGCCGTTTCCGCGCCGAGGCCGCGCGCGCCGCCGGTGATGAAGGCGGTCTTGCCGCTCAGTCTGCCCATGTCGTTCCTCCTCCTGCGGCGCTGGCGGCCGCCTGCTGTCCGATGCGCACGCTAGCCTGTCCGGGGCGCCGCGGGTTGATTCATCGCAAGTCGGACGCGGCCCGTCGCGGCTAGCTTCGCGCCATGGCGATCAGTGCGACCAGGGCGTCAGGACCGGAACGCGGCGCGCAGCGCGGCGCGCACGGTCTGGCGGATCGGCGCCACGTCCATCGCCGGGTCGATCTGCATCTGCGTGCTGAGGCCGAGCAGGAGGCTGCCGACCATGAGCGCCGCGGCGTTGGCGTTGAGATCGGCGCGGATCGCGCCTTCCGCCTGGCCGCGCCGGATCAGGCCTTCGATCCGCCGTTCCGCCCAGCGATGGGTGTCGGCGAAGACGCTGGCCGGCGCGGTGCCGTCGGCGACCGCGCCCGAGAGCAGGATGAAGTAGGCGCGCAGTTCGGGATTGCCGTTCAGATTGGTCAGGTAGGCGTCGACATAGGCCGTCACGGCGTCGAGGCCGGGCAGGGCATCGATGGCCTGTTCCTGCATCGCCTGTTCGGAGCGCTCGCGCAGATAGGCGACCAGCGCCTCGACCAGGCCCTGCTTGGAACCGAATTTCTGGGTGGCGAGGCCGCGGCTGTAGCCGGCGCGGAGGCCGACGGCCTCCAGGGTGGCGGCGTTGACGCCGCCCTCGGCGATGAGTTCGGCAGCGGCCTGGAGCAGGCTGCGCTCGGAGTCGCGGCTGCGCTCGGCCTGGGTCCGGCGGGGACGGGGCTGCAATGCGACACGTGCCATCTTGCTATCGTAGGATATTTGTTGGACAACAAGCAAGCGTAAGAACACCACTCAAGGGAGAGACCCGATGATTCCGGACGAGATTGCCAGCACCATCATCAGCCCGTGGGCCTATTCCGACGGCAAGAAGGTCGATGACGCCTTCACCTGGCTGCGTCGCGAAATGCCGCTGGAACAGGCGCAGCCCGAAGGCTTCGACCCGTTCTGGGTGGTGACGCGCCACGCCGACATCCTGGAGGTGGAGCGGCAGAACGATCTCTTCCACAACGGCGATCGCTCGGCCGTGCTGACCACGATCGAGGCGGACAAGCAGGTACGCGCCATGATGGGCGGCTCGCCGCACCTGGTGCGCTCGCTGGTGCAGATGGATAACCCCGACCACTTCAACTACCGCAAGCTGACGCAGGGCGCCTTCCTGCCGCAGAACCTGAAGGCGCTGGAGGCCCGCATCCGCGAGATCGCGCGCGCCGCCGTCAATCGGATGGCCGAAATGGGCGGCCGCTGCGACTTCGCCCGCGACGTCGCCTTCCTCTATCCGCTGCATGTCGTGATGGAAGTGATCGGCGTGCCCGAGAGCGACGAGCCGCGCATGCTGAAGCTCACCCAGGAACTGTTCGGCAGCCAGGACCCCGATCTCAACCGCTCCGGCGCCGAGGTCACCGACGCCAAGGCCGGCGTCGACACGGTGCAGTCGGTCGTGCTCGACTTCATGACCTATTTCAATGCGATGACCGACGACCGCCGGGCCAATCCGCGCAACGACCTCGCCAGCATCATCGCCAACGGCAAGATCAACGGCGAGCCGCTCGGCTATCTGGAGGCGATGTCCTACTACATCATCGCCGCGACGGCGGGTCACGACACGACCTCCTCGACCACGGCCGGTGCGTTCTGGGCGCTGGCCGAGAATCCGGAGCAGTTCCGCAAGGTGAAGGAAAACCCGGCGCTGATCGCCGGGCTGATCGAGGAGTCGATCCGCTGGGTGACGCCCGTGAAGCACTTCATGCGCACCGCGACGGCCGACGCCGAACTGGCGGGCAAGAAGATCGCCAAGGGCGACTGGCTGATGCTGTCCTATCCGTCGGGCAATCGCGACGAGGCGGTCTTCAAGGACCCGTTCAAGTTCGACGTGACTCGCTCGCCCAACAAGCATGTCGCCTTCGGCTACGGCGCGCATATCTGCCTCGGCCAGCATCTGGCGCGCATGGAGATGCGGGTGCTGTGGGAGGAGCTGTTCGCGCGCCTGGAGTCGTTCGAACTCGACGGCGAGCCGAAGTCGATGGTCGCGAATTTCGTGTGCGGCCCGAAGGCAGTGCCCGTCCGCTACAAGATGAACTGAAGGGGACAGGCGATGAGCGGCGAACCCTTCAAGGTCTGGCAGTGCCGCACCTGCGGCTACATCTACGACGAGGCCGCCGGCGATCCGGTCGAGGGTCTTGCGCCCGGCACGCGCTGGAGCGAGATCCCCGCCGACTGGATCTGCCCGATGTGCGGCACGCCCAAGGCCGATTTCGACATGATCGAACTCTAGGCCCGGCGAACCGGAGGAAAGCGCGGCCGGCGGTCCCAGACCGCCGGCCGTCCTGCATTCAGGGGCGGCTCACTTCTCCGCTTCGAGCCAGTCGTGCTCGAAGGCCCGCAGGTAGGCCGTGACGGATATGAGGAAGGCGGTCGACCAGCCGAAGAGGATCAGACCCACCGCGGCCTCGATCGCGCCGAACAGCCGCCAGTCGCCGTCGAGCACCACGTCGCCGTAGCCGATGGTCGTGAAGGTCGTGGTCGAGAAGTAGAGCGCCGTCGAGAAGTCGTGGATCGCCCCGATGGCGCGATAGGCGGCCGCATAGGCCCAGATTTCGATCGTGTGCATCAGCACCAGGCCGAGCACGACGCCGAGCACGATGAAGCCCTGACCGAAGAGGTTCTTCGCCGGCTTGAGAATCCGCGCGCGCCGGCGCAGCGCCCGCATCAGCAGCGTCAGGCCGAAGAAGTGAATGGTCACGCAGATGCCGACCATGAGAGTGGCGAGGGCGAGATTGTGGGCCATTGCGCCTATGTTCCCCGCCTCACGACACGGCGCAAGCGTGCCGCTAGGGCGCGACGACGAGCCGCCCGTGAAGATCCTGCGGCGGACGCGCGTTACGTCCCATCGCGCGCCCGAGGCGGGCGATCTGGTCCTCCGATGCCGTGACCGGAGTCGACAGGACGTGCCAGTTGACGCCTTCGCTGCACGGCGGCGTGGTCAGCGAGCCCAGATACCAGGTGAAGCTGCGATCGGCGGGCAGAAGGCCGGCGGCGTCGATCATCGTGAAGGGATAGTCG
Organism: Alphaproteobacteria bacterium; assembly: GCA_016792565.1. Taxonomy (GTDB): domain Bacteria; phylum Pseudomonadota; class Alphaproteobacteria; order Micropepsales; family Micropepsaceae; genus JADZAI01. The sequence continues at coordinate 7,535 of JAEUMK010000016.1, read as the reverse complement.
GTCGCCGGAGTCTCCCGCTCGGGCAGATGTTCCATCAGGGCGGCGAGGGCGGCGTTCTCGGCGCCCGGCACGATGAAGACGCCGATTACCGCCAGCGCGCCGCCGGCCGACTTGTGCACCAGGTGCGCCTCGAGCGGCGCGCGGTTTCCGGACACGACGTGTTCGCTGGGCGTGTGAAAGTGAACCTGCAGCAGCTCGAAGGTGACGCCGTTCAGCACCAGTTCGCCGCCGCCCTCGGTATTGAACTGGACGGTGTGGCCGTTGTGGAGCACCTGGAGCGGCACGGCGCGATAGGTTGCCGTGAAGCTGCGCTCGCCCTTCGCCGAGACCAGCGCGACGTCGATCGGCGACTGGACGCGGCCGGCGCTGCAGGCCGCGAATTCGGCGCTCATTTCGCCCCAGTGTTCGGGTCCCGACTCGCCCTCATAGGTCCAATGGGCCTTGCCGTGCGCGGGGGCAGGATGGGCGGCGCCGGCCGTCGCGTGTTCGGCGGCGGGCGCGTGGTGACCGGCAGGGGCCGGTTCGGCGTTGGCGGGTTCGGCGTGGCCGTCGGCCGGGGTTTCGTGCGCGGTCTCGTGGGTGTCGGTGTGCTCGCCGGCCGGGGCCTCTTCGGCGTGGGCGTCGGCCGGGGTTTCGTGCGCGGTTTCGTGGGTGTCGGTGTGCTCGCCGGCCGGGGCCGCTTCGGCGTGGCCACCGGCCGGATTGTCCGGCACGGCCTTGGGCGTTTCGCGATGGTCGCCGGCAACGGACGGTTCGGTGTGATCGTCCGTCGCTGTCTGGTGTCCTGCGTCGCCATGGGCATCCGCATGCGCCGGTTCGCCATGTCCGGCCGCCTTGTCGCCGTGCTCCGCGGCCGCAAGCGCGCTGCCGGGCAGCGCCATGGCGCAACACAGGGCCGCCGCCTTGATCAGGTTGTCCATGGCCCCGCCGTCCGCCCCCAGTTCAGCGGGACACCATCGCCGCAAGCCGTAAATGGCCGCTTAAGCGCGGCGCCGCCGCCCGGTGCACGGCAGACCAAGCTGGGCTAGAAGGGCGGCGGACACTTGCGAGGAGCCGAGGCACGCCATGACCTACATTCTTTCCGCCGCGCGCACGCCGATGGGCGGCTTCCAGGGCGAGCTCGCCGGCCTCACGGCGCCGCAGCTCGGCAGTGCCGCCATCCGGGCGGCGCTCGCCCGGGCCGGGCTCGGCGGCGAGGACGCCGGAGAGGTGCTGATGGGCAATGTCCTGCCGGCCGGGCTGGGGCAGGCACCGGCCCGGCAGGCGAGCCTCGGCGCCGGCGTTCCCGACAGCGTGCCCTGCACGACGATCTCAAAGGTCTGCGGCAGCGGCATGAAGGCGATCATGCTGGGCGCCGACGCGATCGCCGCCGGCCACGCCGCGATCGTCGTCGCGGGCGGCATGGAGAGCATGACGAATGCGCCCTATCTGCTGCCCAAGGCGCGCGGCGGCTTGCGCATGGGACACGGCGAGGTCAAGGACCACATGTTCCTCGACGGGCTGGAGGACGCCTATGAGGGCCGCCTGATGGGCACCTATGGCGACGAGGCGGCCCGGGCCTATCAATTCAGCCGCGACGATCAGGACGCCTATGCGATGGAGAGCCTGGCGCGGGCGAAGCGGGCGGTGTCGGACGGCTCGTTCGCGGGCGAGATCGTAGCCGTCACGGTGAAGACGCGCGCCGGGGAGAACGAGATCGCGGTCGACGAGCAGCCGGGCAAGGCCGACCCGAAGAAGATCCCGAACCTCAAGCCCGCCTTCGCCAAGGACGGAACGGTGACGGCCGCGACCTCGGCCTCGATCTCGGACGGCGCGGCGGCGCTGGCGATCGCGGGCGAGGCGGCGGTGAAGGCGCGCGGGCTGAGCCCCATCGCGCGGATCGCCGGGCAGGCCTCCTATGCCGGCAAGCCGGGGCTGTTCACCTCGGCCCCCGTCCATGCGATCCGGCGCCTCTTCGAGAAGACCGGCTGGAGCGCGCGCGACGTCGATCTGTTCGAGATCAACGAGGCCTTTGCCAACGTGGCGATGATCGCGATGAAGGAGCACGGCCTTTCGCATGAGATCGTCAACGTCAATGGCGGGGCCTGTGCACTCGGCCATCCGATCGGCGCGTCGGGGGCGCGGATCGTCGTGACGCTGCTCGCCGCGCTGAAGGCCCGCGGCCTCAGGCGCGGCGTCGCCTCGCTGTGCATCGGCGGCGGCGAGGCGACGGCGCTGGCGGTGGAGCTGGTCTAGGGGCCTGCCCGTCCGGCGAGGCCAAGGCGCTGGGCGATCCATGGCCCGAGCGCCGTCACGAAGAGGCCGATGACGAGGTATTGCGCCCAGGCGCCGGCGAGGGTTGGAACGCCCAGGACCGCCAGTCCCGCGCCGATGCGCGTGAGGGCGAAGAAGCAGATCGCCACCACCGCGACGGTCGTGCCGACGGCGACGAGCCAGTTGGGGTGCCGCCGGAAGCGGATCGCCTGGCGCTCCAGCAGCGCGCCGCCCCACCAGCCGACCAGCATGCCGCCGACCGCAAAGACCCCGCCCGGCCCGCCGGGTTCCGGCCAGAGCAGGTATAGCGGCACCTGCACGGCCAGCAGCACGCCGATCTGGACGGCGGCGGGCAGGGCGCGCCACCAGGCGAAGTGCGGCGAGATCGCCCAGGCGAAGACCAGAAGCGTCGCCACGCCGAGAATCGCGCCCGCCAGGACGTCCTCGACGTCGTGAACGCCGAGATAGAGGCGGCTGAGGCAGACGCCAAGCGCGATGAAGGCGGCCGCCCCCCAAGCCCAGCCGCGCCGCAGCTCGAACGCGATCCAGAACCACATCGCGACGGCAATCTGGGCATGGCCGCTGGGCAGGCCGTAGGAATCGCCGACTCTGGGATCGACGGCGAACCCGACGGGCGGGCGGGGATCGTCGAAGATGTCCTTCAGCAGGCCGTTGCTCACCGCGGTGAGGACGACGACCAGCGCCAGGTGCACGCCGATCCGCTTGTCCCACAGCCAGTAGACGACCGGCAGGGCAATGATGAAGAACGGTGCATAGCCGAGCCAGGTGAAGCCGTTGGCGATCGCCGTCGCGGCTTCGGACCTCAGCGGGAGAACCCACGAAAGGTCGTGCAGAAAACTGTCCAAGCGCCCCCCGGAGGGCCGGCCCGCCGCCCGATCCGGCGGGGGCTTGCGGCCCGTGCTGTTGTCGGACAAGACAGCACAGGAAAAGCACCGCGCCTAGAGCGGCGCGCCAGGGACCCAGGGGCCGCATGTCGCGTCTGACCTCCACGATCTCCACCCGCGACGCGCGCTTCAAGGACAACGCGGCGGCGATGGCGCTGCTGACCGGCGAATTGCGCATGCGGCTGGCGACGGCGGCGGAGGGCGGCGACGAGCGCTCGCGCAAGCGCCACACCGATCGCGGCAAGCTGCTGCCCCGCGAGCGCGTGCGGCGGCTGCTCGATCCCGGCTCGCCGTTCCTAGAACTGTCGCCGCTTGCCGCCTTCGGCATGTACGAGGGCGACATCCATGCCGCTTCGATCATCACCGGCATCGGCCGGATCGAGGGGCGGGCCTGCGTCGTCGTCTGCAACGACGCGACGATCAAGGGCGGCACCTACTATCCCGTCACGGTGAAGAAGCACCTGAGGGCGCAGGAGATCGCCCGCGAGAACAATCTGCCGTGCTTCTACCTGGTCGATTCGGGCGGGGCGAACCTGCCCAACCAGGCCGACATCTTCCCGGACCGCGAGCATTTCGGGCGCATCTTCTTCAACCAGGCCAACATGTCGGCGGCCGGCATCCCGCAGATCGCGGCGGTGATGGGCTCGTGCACGGCGGGCGGCGCCTATGTGCCTGCGATGTCGGACGAGACGATCATCGTGCGCAACCAGGGCACGATCTTCCTCGGCGGCCCGCCGCTGGTGAAAGCGGCGACCGGCGAAGTGGTGACGGCCGAGGAACTCGGCGGCGCCGACGTGCACTCGCGCGAGAGCGGCGTCACCGACCACTACGCCGCGAACGACGGGCACGCGCTCGCCATCGCGCGGCGCATCGCCCGCCACCTCGGCCCGGCGCACAAGCCGGACGTGACGCTGATCGCGCCGCGCGAGCCGCGCTACGATCCCGCCGAGATCGACGGCATCGTGCCGCCCTCGCTCTCCACCCAGTACGACGTGCGCGAGGTGATCGCCCGGCTGGTCGACGGTTCGGAGCTGGACGAGTTCAAGAAGCTCTACGGGCCGACCATCGTGACGGGCTTCGCCCATATCCACGGCATTCCGGTCGGCATCGTCGCCAATAACGGCATCCTGTTCAGCGAGTCGGCGCAGAAGGCGGCGCATTTCATCGAGCTGTGCGCCCAGCGGAAGATCCCGCTGCTGTTCCTGCAGAACATCTCCGGCTTCATGGTCGGGCGCAAATACGAGGCCGGCGGTATCGCCAAGGACGGCGCCAAGATGGTCACCGCCGTCGCCACCGCGCAGGTGCCCAAGATCACGCTGGTCATCGGCGGCTCGTTCGGCGCCGGCAATTACGGGATGTGCGGCCGCGCCTACAGCCCGCGCTTCATGTTCGCCTGGCCGAACGCCCGCATCTCGGTGATGGGCGGCGAGCAGGCGGCGAGCGTGCTGGCGACCGTGCGCCGCGAAGGCATCGAGGCGCGCGGCGAAAGCTGGAGCGCCGAGGCCGAAGCCGAATTCAAGGCCCCGATCCGCCTGCGCTACGAGGAAGAGGGCAATCCCTATTATGCGACCGCAAGGCTGTGGGACGACGGCATCATCGCGCCGTCCGAAACCCGCCGGGTCCTCGCGCTCGCCTTCGCCGCCACGCTGAACGCGCCCATCCCGGACACGCGCTTCGGCGTCTTCAGGATGTGAGGACACCATGACCGACCAGATCGACGCCCCCGAGCCGCCCGTCGACGAAGTGCTGCTGAACATGACGTCGGAGGGCGTGGCGGTGGTCACGCTCAACCGGCCGCGGGTGCACAACGCCTTCAACGCCGAGCTGATCCAGAAGCTCTCCGACATCTTCGACGATCTTGAGGACCAGGACGGCGTGCGCGTCGTCATCATCGAGGGTGCGGGCAAGAGCTTCTCGGCCGGCGGCGACCTCGCCGCCATGAAGGAAGCCGCGAACCAGACCGAGAGCGAGGTGCGCGACGAATCCGGCGATTTCGCGCTGATGCTGATGCGCCTGCGCGCCCTGCCGCAGCCGACCGTCGCGCTGGTGCACGGTATGGCACTGGCGGGCGGCATGGGCCTCGTCGCCGCCTGCGACATGGCGATCTGCACCGCCGACGCGCAGTTCGGCCTCTCCGAAGTGCGCATCGGCCTGATCCCGGCGATCATCTCGCCCTATGTGGTGGAGGCGATCGGCCCGCGCGCCGCGCGCCGCTATGCGCTGACCGGAGATCGCTTCGGGGCCGAGGAGGCGCTGCGCCTCGGCCTCGTGCAGGAGGTGGTGCCCGACGAGAACGCCCTCGCGGCGGCGAGCGAACGGCTCGTCTCGTCGCTGCTGGCCGGCGCGCCCAAGGCGCTGGCGGCGACCAAGGAGCTGCTCGACCTCGTCACCTGGATGCCGATCGACGAGGATCTGAACGAGGAGACGGTCGCCATGATCGCCGAGCGGCGGGTCTCGGACGAGGCCAAGGAAGGCTTCGCCGCCTTCCTCGGCAAGCGCAAGCCATCGTGGACGACCGGCGAATGAAGATCTCCCGCGCCGTCAATATCGAGGATCTGCGCATAGCCGCCAAGCGCGCGCTGCCGCGCATGGTGTTCGACTATATCGACGGCGGCGCGGACGATGAGATCACGCTGCGCAAGAACACCGAGCGGCTGCGCGCCCACGAACTGATCTGGGACTGCCTGGTCGACGTCACCAAGATCGATACGCGCACCAAGGTGATGGGCAGCGAGCTGGCGCTGCCCTTCGTGCTGTCGCCGACCGCGCTGCAGCGGATGTTCCATGTGGACGGCGAGAAGGCGGCGGCCGCCGCGGCGGGCAAGGCGGGCATCGCCTATGGCCTCTCGACCCTCGGCACGACGACGGTCGAGGACGTGGCCAAGGCGACGCCGGGGCCGAAATGGTACCAGATCTATGTCTGGAAGGATCACGGGCTGGTGCGCGAGATCCTCGCCCGCGCCAAGGCGGCCGGCTTCACCGGCGCGGTGCTGACGGTCGATCTGCCGGTTGCCGGCCATCGCGAGCGCGACACGCGCAACCAGTTCTCGATCCCGCCCAGCATGAAGCCCTATATCGTCTGGCAGGCAATCCAGAAGCCGCGCTGGCTCTATCGGACGCTGACCTCGCCCAAGATGGTGCCGGCCAACTTCCCCGGCGCGGCCGAGGGCGATCCGCGCAGCATCTCGCAGCAGGTCGCCGCGCAGTACGACCAGTCGGTGACCTGGAAGGATGCCGCCTGGATGATCGATGCCTGGGGCGGTCCGTTCGCCATCAAGGGCGTCGCGCACGCCGACGACGCCCGCCGGGCGCTCGACATCGGGGCAAGCTGCGTGTGGGTGTCGAACCACGGCGGGCGGCAGCTCGAAACCTGCCCGGCGACCATCGACGTGCTGCCCGAGATCGTGGACGCGGTCGGCGGGCGCGGCGAAATCGTCTTCGACAGCGGCGTGCGGCGGGGCACCGACATCGTCAAGGCGCTCGCCCTGGGCGCGACGGCGGTCGCGGTCGGGCGCGCCTATCTCTACGGACTGGCGGCGGGGGGCGAGGCGGGCGTCAGCCGCGCCATCCAGATCCTCGCCGATGACGTGCGGCGGACCATGGCGCTGATCGGCGCGAAGGACATCGCGTCCATCGCCCGCCGTCATGTCCGGATGCGTTAGGGGAGTTTGCCGGTGTTCGCATCGCTACTGGTCGCCAATCGCGGCGAGATCGCACGGCGGGTGATCCGCACCGCGCGCCGGCTGGGCGTGCGCACGATCGCGGTCTATTCCGACGCCGACCGCGACTCCTGGCATGTCGCCGAGGCCGACGACGCGCTGCATATCGGCGGGGCGCAGGCGCGCGAGTCGTATCTGCGGATCGACGCCATCATCGAGGCGGCAAGGCGCAGCGGCGCGGCGGCGATCCACCCCGGCTACGGCTTCCTGTCGGAGCGGGCGGCGTTCGCCGACGCGGTCGCCGCGGCGGGCATGGTCTTCGTCGGCCCCCCGGCCTCGGCGATCCGGGCGATGGGCCTCAAGGATGCCGCCAAGGACATCGCCGAGCGCGCAGGCGTGCCGGTGGTGCCCGGCTATCGCGGCGACGATCAGTCAACGGAGCGTCTGCGCGCCGAAGCGGATCGGATCGGCTATCCGGTGCTCATCAAGGCGGTCGCGGGGGGCGGCGGCAAGGGCATGCGGCGCGTCGAAAACGACGCCGACTTCGTCAAGGCGCTGGAGGGGGCGAAGCGCGAATCCGCCGCCGCTTTCGGCGACGACCGCGTACTCATCGAAAAGTACGTCGCGCGGCCGCGCCATATCGAAATCCAGGTCTTCGCCGACGCGCACGGCAATGCCATCCATCTGTTCGAGCGCGACTGCTCGCTGCAGCGCCGCC
>JAEUMK010000007.1 GCA_016792565.1 Alphaproteobacteria bacterium | reverse complement strand
GGGACGCGGCCCCGGATCGCGCGGTTACACGAGCCCGATCTACAACATGCCAATGCTGCCGTTCCTGGCGATGACGGCGGCCATCTCGGCGATCGGCGCAGCGCGATCCGCGCTCAATGCCTATCGGGCGCGGCTTGAAGCACATGTGCGTATGGGCAACGCGTCAGCGCAGGCGGACAGGCCCGCGGCGCAGATCCGCCTCGGCCGCGCCGACGTGACGATCGCATGCGCCGAGCAGATCGTGCGCGAGGCCGGTCGCGGCACGGTCGCAGCCGGCGCATTGTCCGGTCCGTCCCAGTTGTTGCGCCGGATCGAGCTTCGGGCACAAATCGCCTATGCCGTATCGCTCTGCCGCGACGCGGTGGCGCACATGGCGGAAGCCGCCGGGTCCGGGGCGCACATGCTCGACCAGCCCTTTCAGCGGGCGGTTCGCGACCTTGGCGTGATCTCGAGCCATGTCGTCTTCGACGTCGACACGGCCTATGAGCTTCGCGGTCGCAGTCTGGTCGGGTTGCCGCCCAACTCGGCGCTGGTCTGAGCGCCGGTGTCGCTCGCCCCGGATCCTACTTAGTGCCGCCGCCGGCCGCCGGTGCTTCTGCGTCGGGCCTCGCATTGGCCTCAGGACAGGCGGCGATGCAGGCTGCGCTCTCGGACTTGCACGTCTCGTAGCCGGCGTTGTTCGCGCCCTCGCAATCGCTTTCGCATCCGGGAATCCTGACGCCCAGCAGCGTAACGCACTCGTCCTTGCAGGAGGCGACACGCGTATCGACCGCAGCCGTGCAGGCTGCCAGGGCCTGATTGCACGCGGCGGCGCAGGACACCTCTTTGTCGGCCGCGTGAAGCGGCGCGGTCATCCACAGCGCCAACAGTGATGCCGATACCCTAGCCCGCCTCATGGCTGCACCTCCTCGTTGGCACTCGCGCCAGTCGCTGTGGCTCAACGTGTGTAGATATCCACGATGGCGATGCCGGCACCCTTGGAACCGCCGTTCTGCGACCATGTGGCGGGATCCGAGTCGACGACCCGGTAGGTGCCGGCCGGAAGCGTCAGGTTCGGCGCCACCACCCAATAGGCGTTGGGCACACCACCCTGCCCCGGCTCGCCCGCGGCTCGCCAGGGCCCGTACCAGTACCCGGTGTCGCTCAGCAGGCCGATGGTTCCAGGACGGCCGGTGCCCTCGCCGTAGTTCCAGTGATAGGTCGTGATCTTCGCGATCCGGACTGGCTTCGAGATGGCGAAGGCTGTTGGCCTGAGCGGCTGGTTGTCGACGGCATAGATGTCGCCGTTGTTGAAGATCGTCACCGTGGTCTTTCGCGCAGCGATCTCTTCAGGCGCGGCGTCCCCGAAGCGGCCGGCTTCGATAGGCGAGTGGCCTATCCAAGCTGGATGGAGGGCGCCCGCATCGGCCAGTCGCGCGAAGGCCAAGGTGCCGGCTGCAGCGATTGCGATCGCCGCCACCCTGCTCAGTGTCCTGATCATCGTCCGTCTCCTGCGATCCACGAGGCCCGGCACGGCAGATCGCCGTGCCTCCGAAGCTTTCAACGGACAACTCTGACGGCGTCCGATCGGGATGCGTTGATGGAGGTCAATCCGGTCGATGACGCTGTTCGCGAGCGTTCTTACGCTTGGATCGATCTGCCGCCGGCGCCGATGCATTGTGGCATTCTGAGCCACGCTGCCCGCTTCGGCTTGAGATCGCCGAATGCGGTTGATGGTGCTCAGTGCCGACCAGGCAATCTGCGTCGCACGATGCGCCTAGCGGTCAGGCGACCCGGGCCAAGGCGGCGCGGCCCAGAATCATGTCCGAGGCCTTTTCGGCGATCATGATTGTGGGGGCGTTGGTGTTGCCCGAGACGAGGCGCGGCATGACTGAGGCATCGACGACGCGCAAGGCTTGGATGCCGTGGACGCGAAGCTGGGGATCGACGACGGCGCGCGGGCCGTGGCCCATCTGGCAGGTGCCAACGGGATGGTAGACCGTACCGCCCGCGCTCTGGGCGTAGGCGAGCAACTCGTCGTCGGTTTGGAGCGCCGTGCCCGGCAGCATCTCGGAGTCGATCCAACGCTGCAATGCCGGCTGAGCGGCGATACGGCGGGCCCATTTCAGCGAGGCCACGGCGACTTCGCGGTCGAGCGGGTCGCTGAGATAGTTGGCGAAGATGGTAGGATATATTGTGGGATCTGCCGACTTGATGTGAATCGTGCCGCGGCTTTCCGGGCGGACCTGGCACGGTGCAATGGTGAGGCCCGGCGCGCGGTCGAGCGTCATCTCGCCGTCGCGCGCAAGGCGTTCCATGTCCATCGTCGCGGGCAGGATGTGGTACTGGATATCGGGGCTGGAGAGCTCGGGCCGGGACTTCACGAACGCTGCGATGTGGGCGGCCGACAGCGTGAGCAGGCCCTTGCGGCGGAACGCATACTTGAGCGCTTCGCCGACGAAGCGGGGGCCGCGGCTGAGTTCGTTGACTGAGATCGTGCCCGGCTTCAGGCGCCAGGTGGCGGTTATGATGTAGTGATCCTGGAGATTCTCTCCGACCCCGGGAAGATCGGCCGCGACCGCGATGCCGAGATCGCGCAGGCGCTGCGCTTCGCCAATGCCGGAGAGTTCGAGCAGCTGGGGCGAGTTGATCGCGCCGCCCGCCAGGATGACTTCGCGGGCCGCATGAGCGGTCAACGTCTTGCCCTTCTGGGTGAATTCCACGCCGATGGCTCTATTCCCGTCGAGCAGAACGCGGCTCGCCAGCGCGCGCGTCTCGACGCGCAGGTTGGGGCGCTTCATGACGGGGTGCAGATAGCCGACCGCAGCGGAGTGGCGGCGGCCGTTCTTGACGGTCAGCTGGTAGTAGCCCGCACCCTCTTGGCTCTCGCCGTTGACGTCGAGATTGCGCGGCAGGCCGGCCTGTTCGCAGGCATCGATCACCGCGTCGGAGACCGGATGGTGTTCCGTTGCGTCCGAGACGTTGAGCGGCCCACCGGTGGCGTGCCATTCGTCTGCGCCACGCTCCTGGTGTTCGGCGCGGCGAAAATAGGGATAGACGTCCTCCCAGCTCCAGCCTTCGCAGCCGAGCTGGCGCCAGCCGTCATAGTCGGCGTGCTGGCCGCGGATGTAGAGCAGGCCGTTGATTGAGGACGAGCCGCCAAGCACCTTGCCTCGCGGCCACATATGGACGCGTCCGCCAGTGCCAGGATCGGGCTCGGTTGGGTAGAGCCAGTTGACCTTGGGGTCCTTGAGCGTGCGCGCGTAGCCCACGGGGATGTGGATCATCATATTCGACATGAACTGCGAGGGCTCCTTGAGCGGCCTGTCGTCACCGCCCGCCTCGAGCAGAAGCACCCGGGTCTTGCCATCGGCCGAAAGCCGGTTGGCAAGCACGCAGCCGGCGCTGCCGGCGCCGACAACAATGAAGTCCGCCTCGAACCTGTCGCTCATCGGCTACTCCCTCTGGTCTTTCCGGAAGCGATGGCCTCGCCCTCCGCCATTCTCGACCGCGGCCACTAGACCGGGTTTTTCGCTTTACTCAAGGGCCTGATCAACGCGCGTCGCGACCTCTTCTTCGATCTCTTCGGCATGCTGAAGGCCGAAGGCCGGTCCGGCTCCCTGGACCGCATCGCCGACCAAAGAACGGGCGGTTGCAGGCCGTGTCGCAGGCATAGTTGTCGTTGGCCGCCAGCGCGCTCTGCGCCAGGGCCGTCCGGTTGCCCACGCCGTCATTGTCGTAGTCGACACTGCCGTAGGAAAAGTGGCGGGCGCCGGAAGCGGCGCGGCGCCCGGTCCTTGTCATCAGGCCAAATTGGCTGAGGCTTCCGGCTTGGATTCGAGGTGGAACACACCCCGAGGTGCCGGGAAACCAGCCGGAACCCGCGGCCGCGGCTGCTGCACCGACCCCTTGGAGCAAGCCCTGAACGGGAGATTGGCTGGGGCGCTAGGATTCGAACCTAGGAATGCCGGTACCAAAAACCGGTGCCTTACCGCTTGGCGACGCCCCAGCAGGCGGGCTGCTCTAGCCTCCACCGGGCAGACGTGCAAGCGGTCTGCCGGGCCGCTACACTAGGCCTCCCATTTGCAGTGGCCACCCATGAACTCGCGCCTTGGCGTCTACGTCATCAATCTGGATCGCGCCCCCGAGCGGCGGGTCTTCATGGAAGCCCAGACAGCGAAGACCGGGCTCGAAGCGATTTTCGTTTCCGCCATCGACGCCAAGGCGGCGGGTTTCGCGCCCCGCGGCGGCCATACGGTCGTCCGCGACGACGTGCTCATCGAAACCAACTGGGACGGGCGCATCTACGTGCTGGGCGAGGAGGCCTGCTTCCAGAGCCACCTGAAAGCGCTCCGGCTCTTCCTCGACAGCCCGCACGAGGTCGGCCTCGTCTTTGAGGACGACGCCGAACTCGCGCCCGACTTTGCCGCCGCGCTGGAGGCGATACTGGGCTACCGGCGACTCTGGGACGTCGTGAAGCTGGAAGGCACGCGCAACCGCGGCGCGCGCCCGGCCCTGAGGGTCGCCGAGGCGGGGCCGTATCGGCTCGTCGCCTCTCTCAACCCGGCTTCCGGCGCGGCGGCCTATCTCGTCAGCCGCAGGGCGGCGGAGCGGCTGGTGGCGCAGGCTGAAGGGGTCTTCGAGCCCTTCGACAACTACCTCAGCGCCCACTGGCGCCACGGGCTGAAGGTACTCGATTGCGCACCCTTTCCGGCCCGCCAGGGCCTCCCGGTCAGCACCCGCAAGGAGAAGCGCGGTCCCTCGCCGCGCCAGGCAGGCGAGCGATTCACGGCCTGGCGGCGACACCTGGCGGCCGACTTCTTCCGCCGCTACGTGTTGCGCTGGTTCAGCCAGCGGCGGCGCTTCGCCGGTCACACGCACGGCCTCACCCTGGCGCCTTGGTCGCGCGACTGGGCCGCCTGAAGCGCGCAGCCGGTCGCGCCCTCATGGCGGCCGCCATCACAAAGGCGTGTGCACGGCTGCCGCGGCGCAGGATCCGCGCGCGCCTGCCGCCGGCCGATGTCCAGATCCCCGGTTGACTAAGCGGAAGCCGCTGCTATGAGGCGCGCCATAACATGACGCGGCCGGCGGGCGGATAAGAGACTTCCGTTCCGGGGCGAAGGGTGCGAGGGTCCTCTTTTGGACGCTCGTTTGGGTGTCGGGGGCCAATGCTGGGTTACATCGTTCGACGCCTTCTGGGCGCCATACCGACCCTGTTTATCATCGTCGCCGCGACCTTCTTCATGATGCGGCTTGCCCCGGGAGGACCGTTCGACGGCGAACGTCGTCTGCCGCCCGAAATCGAGCGCAACATCAAGGCGGCTTACAATCTGGACAAGCCAGTCTACGAGCAGTTCGGGATTTATGTCGGGAATATCCTGACCAAGGGCGATTTCGGACCATCCTTCAAGAACAAGGACTTTTCGGTCAGCGAGCTAATCATGCTGGGGGCACCCGTCAGCCTGAAGCTCGGGCTGATGGCGATGACGCTGGCCGTCTTCATCGGCAGCTTCCTGGGCGTGACCGCTGCCTTGAGGCAGAATACCCCGACCGACTATTCTGTCATGTCGATCGCCATGGTCGGCATCACCATCCCCACCTTCGTCACCGCGCCATTCCTCACGCTGATTCTGGGCGTCTATCTGGGCTGGCTTCCGGTTGCCGGCTACGGCGACGGTGCGGCGCGCAACATGATCTTGCCGGTCGTCGTTCTGGCCCTGCCGCAGATTGCCATCATCTCGCGCCTTGTGCGGGGCTCGATGATCGAGGTGCTGCGCTCGAACTTCATCCGAACCGCCCGCGCCAAAGGCCTGACCGACGCCCAGGTGGTCTGGCGCCACGCGCTGCGGGCCGGCCTGTTGCCTCTCGTCTCCTATCTCGGCCCGGCGATCGCCGGCTTGGTGACCGGCTCGCTGGTCGTGGAACAGATCTTCGGCCTGCCCGGAATCGGCCGCTACTTCGTCCAGGGCGCGCTCAACCGTGACTACACGCTCGTGATGGGCGTGGTCATTCTCTACGCGACGCTCATCATCGTGCTCAACCTGATCGCCGACGTGATGTACCGCGTCCTCGACCCCCGCGTGAGGCTCGGCTGATGGCCCTCCCCCTTTCCCAGGACGCAAAACTGGAAGCGATGACCGCCGCCCAGGAGGTCAAGGGACGCAGCCTGTGGCAGGATGCCCGCCGCCGGCTGTTCCGCAACAAGGCGGCCGTCGTCTCGATGATCATCCTCTCGATCATCGTCGCACTCGCCATCCTGGCTCCGTCGCTGTCGCGGCACGCCTACGACGCGCAGGACTACAATCAGGTCGGCTGCCCTCCGTCGTGGGCGATCGACATGACGAAGCTCGACGATCTCGACTATGCCGACGCGAACCCCGAAGCGGCGATCTGCGGCCAGGGTATCGTCATGTCGTTCGAGACGGCGCTCGCAGACTGGGAACTCGCCTGCGGCGAAGGCGCATCGCCTGGTGACGGTGTGGTCTGCGGAGCGAAGCCCACCATCGACGACTTCAAGCACTTCCTCGGCACCGATGCCGTTGGCCGCGATCTCTGGGTGCGCATCCTGTATGGCGCGCGCGTGTCGCTGTCGGTCGGCGTCGTCGCTACCGTGGTGGCACTGTTCATCGGCGTCCTCTACGGCGCGACGGCGGGATACATCGGCGGCCGCGTCGATAGCGTCATGATGCGATTTGTAGACATCATGTACGCTCTCCCCTTCATCTTCTTCGTCATCATCCTGATGACGGTGACGGCCGACATTCCCTTCTTCAAGGATCCGTTCAACCGATTCATCCTCATCTTCGCCGCCATCGGCGCGGTCGAGTGGCTGACCATGGCGCGGATCGTGCGCGGCCAGACCCTGTCGATCCGGCGCAAGGAGTTCGTCGAGGCCGCGGTCGCAGCGGGCGTCAGCAACCGCGCGATCATCGTGCGTCACGTCATTCCGAACGTGATCGGTCCGGTTATCGTGTTCGTGACGCTGACGATCCCCTCCATCATCCTGGCCGAGAGCTTTCTCTCCTTCCTCGGGCTCGGCGTGCAGGAGCCGATGACCTCATGGGGCGTGCTGATCTCGGAGGGCGCGAACGAGATGGAGACGAAACCCTGGATGCTCATCTTCCCGGCGCTGATGATGGCCGTGACGCTGTTCTGCTTCAACTTCATCGGCGACGGGCTGCGCGACGCGCTCGACCCCAAGGATCGCTGAGCCATGCCGGAACCGATCCTCCAGATCCAGGACCTCAACGTCCGCTTCAAGACGCCGGACGGAATCGTCCACGCGGTGAAGGGCGCGACCTTCGACATCGCCAAGGGCGAGGTCGTGGGCGTCGTCGGCGAATCGGGTTCGGGCAAAAGCCAGATGTTCATGGCCGCCGTCGGCCTCCTATCGGGTAACGGCGAAGCGACCGGCTCGGTCAAGTTCAAGGGTCAGGAACTGATCGGCGCGCCGCAGAAGCTGCTGCGGACGATCCGCGGCTCAAAGGCCAGCGTCATCTTTCAGGACCCGCTGACCTCGCTGACCCCACACATGAAGGTCGGTCAGCAGATTGTCGAAATCCTGACCACCCACAAGAATATCGGCCAGGCCGACGCGGAGCGCCGGGCGCTCGACATGCTGGAGCTGGTGCGCATCCCTGAAGCCAAACGCCGGATGCAGCAGTACCCGCACGAACTTTCGGGCGGTATGCGCCAGCGCGTGATGATCGCCATGGCGACGGCCTGCGATCCCGATCTGCTGATCGCCGACGAACCAACAACCGCGCTCGATGTCACCGTGCAGGCCCAAGTGCTGGAGATCATGCGCGACCTGACGCGCGAACTCGGCACTGCCATCGCCCTCATCAGCCACGACATGGGGGTCATCGCCTCGATGTGCGACCGGGTGCAGGTAATGCGCTACGGCGAATTCGTCGAGGCCGGACCGGTCGACGACATCTTCTACGCCCCCCGACACGACTACACGCGGATGCTTCTCGACGCCGTGCCGCGGCTCGACCAGCCAGACAAGCCGGGCCATCCTGTGCTGCCGCCGATCGAGAATTGGTGGGAGCGCGAGACGCTGATCGATGTCCAGGACGTTAAAGTCCACTTCCCGATCCGCATGAGCGGCGGGCTGTTCGGAAAGACCAAGCCGCTGAAGGCCGTCAACGGCGTCAGCTTCGAACTCAAGAAGGGCGAGACGCTAGGCATTGTGGGCGAGTCCGGCTGCGGCAAGTCGACGCTTGCCCGCGCCGTGCTGCAGCTTGTCGAGCCGCGCCAAGGCGCGGTCGTTTGGCTGGGCAAGAAGGATCTGATGAAGACCCGCGGCAATGAGCTGCGCAAGATGCGCCGCGAGTTCCAAATCGTCTTCCAAGACCCGCTCGCCTCGCTCGATCCGCGCATGCCGATCGGCAAGTCCATCGCCGAGCCGCTCATCACCCAGGAGCCGCACCTCGCGGCATCCGAGGTTCGCGACCGGGTGAAGGACATGATGAAGCGGGTCGGCCTCGACCCTGCATGGATCAACCGCTACCCGCATGAATTCTCCGGTGGTCAGAACCAGCGCGTCGGCATCGCCCGCGCGATGATCGTCCGGCCGCAGCTCGTCATCTGCGACGAGGCAGTGTCGGCGCTCGACGTCTCGATCCAGCGCCAGATCGTCGATCTGCTGATGAAGCTGCAGGCCGAGTTCGGCATGAGCATGATGTTCATCAGCCACGACCTCTCGGTCGTGCGCCAGATCTCGCATCGCATCATGGTGCTCTATCTCGGCAGGATCGTCGAACTCGCGGACCGCGAGGAGATTTACGAAAACCCGCTCCACCCCTACACGCGGGGCCTCATCTCCGCGGTGCCGCTGCCCGACCCGAAGCTTGAGCGTTCGCGGACCCGCATCAAACTGCACGGCGACCTGCCCTCGCCGCTCGATTCGCGCGCGGCGCTGACATTCCTGAAGTCGAAGGTGATCGACGATCCGGATGCGGAGCAATACGTGCCGCAACTGGTGGAAGCGATGCCCGGCCACTTCGTGGCCGAGCACGATCCGGTCTGAAGCGCTATCTCACGCGCTCGACGGCGACGGAGCGGTTCTGGCCGTCGCGGCTGAGGAAGTAGCTGCCGAGCGCGCCTTGCCGGATCCGCACCTTCAGACCTTCTACTTTGTGGGGGAGGCGGAGGTCGGTCATTTCCTTTTGGCGCCAGACCTGGCCGTTTTCAAGGACATAGACGTCATAGCCGGAGCCGTTGCGGGCCACTTCAGCGAGCGGCACGGTGATTTCGGTGACGATTCCGGCGTTTTCCACCGTTTCCACGGAGGGCGGGATGTCGCGCTTGCCGAAATCCTCGGGCCGGGTCGCCTCGCCGCTGCCGCCGCCGGGGCCGAAAAGGTCGAGCCCGAACAGCGTCACGCGGTCCTCGTCGGTCGCCACGTCGAGCGTCGCGCGGACCTTGGGGGCCATGGCGTCGTAGCAGGCAAGGCGCTGGCCGGGTTCGGCGATTCCCCCGCAGGCATTGAGATCTTCCAGCGTGGCGCGCACCTCGCTGGCGGCGGCGAGGCCGCCGAGCAACGCGGCGGCGGCAAGGGCGGAAAGGCTTGTTCTCAGCATCGGCGCATTCCCCGGTTCGGGCGTCTGGGGTCCGACATAGCCCCCGCCCGGCGCGTGGACAAGGCGGCGTTCATTGCCTATTCACGAGCCAAGGCAGCCTATCGGCCGGGACTGCGCCCGAATTGTGGCGCGTCCGCGTCGGCCCACCGGCAGGAGGATCTTCCATGTTCAAATTCAAGGCGTTGACGGCCGCGCTCGCTGCGTGCCTCGCGCTGGCCGCCCCCGTGGCCGAGGCCGCGGACCCCGTGGTGCTCTATCGCGGCAACGGCGCCGAGCCCGACACGCTCGACCCCCAGAAGGCGACCGGCCAATGGGAAAACAACATCCTCGGCGACACGTTCATGGGGCTGATGACCGAGGACCCCAAGGGCGAACCGGTCTATGGCATGGCCGAGAGCTACACGGTCTCCGAAGACGGCCTGGTGTGGACCTTCAAGCTGCGGGCCGAGGCGCAGTGGTCGGACGGCACGCCGGTGACGGCGGGCGATTTCGTCTTCGCCTTCCAGCGCATCAACAGCGCCGCCACCTCGTCGCAGTACGCCTCGCTCACCCACGTCATCAAGAACGCCGCCGCCGTGCTCGCCGGCACCGTCCCGCCCGAGCAGATCGGCGCACGGGCGATCGACGACAAGACGCTGGAGCTGACGCTCGAACACCCCGCGCCCTACCTGCCGCAGCTGCTGATGCACTACGCGCTCTACCCGGTGCCCAAGCACGCGGTCGAGAAGTATGGCGCCGACTGGGTGAAGGCCGGCAACGCAGTCTCGAACGGCGCCTACACGCTCGCCGAGTGGCGGCCGAACGAGTTCGTCCGCGTGGTGAAGAACCCCAAGTTCTTCGACGCCGCGAACGTGAAGATCGACGAGATCGTCTATTATTCGCAGGAAGACCAGATCGCCAACGTCAAGCGCTTCCGGGCCGGCGAGACCGACATCACGCAGGGCATCCCCGGCCAGCTCATCGACGAACTGCGCCGCACCATGCCCGACAAGGTGCGCATCGCGCCCTATATCGCCAACTGGTACATCACCTTCAACCTGACCCAGGACCCCTGGAAGGACCAGCGCATCCGCACCGCCCTCGGCCTCGCCATCAACCGCGAGGACATCACCGAGAAGCTGCTGAAGGCGGGCGAGACGCCCGCCTATACCTTCGTCCAGCCGAACATCCCGAACTACCCCCACCAGGCGAAGCTGTTCTATGCCGACATGCCGATGGACCAGCGCCTGGCGCTCGCCCGCAAGCTGCTCGCCGAGGCCGGCTACGGCCCCGACAACCCGCTGGCCTTCGAGTTCCTGCACATGCAGTCGACCGACTCCAAGCGCATCGGCATCGCGCTGCAGGGCTTCTGGGCGCAGATCGGCGTCAAGATGACGCCGGCAGGCTCGGAGACGAAGACGGTCTACGCCAATCTGCGCAACCAGAACTTCCAGGTCGCGCTCGCCGGCTGGATCGCCGACTACCCCGACGCCTCAAACTATCTCTATCTCGCCGAGACCAGCTCGGAGGAGATGAACTATTCCAAGTACTCCAACGCCGAATTCGACCAGCTCAACAACGACGCCGACAGCGAGGCCGACCCGGTCAAGCGCGGCGAGCTGCTGAACCGCGCCGAGCAGATCATGCTCGACGACGCCCCGATGGTGCCGATCTACAACGCCGTCTCGCGCAATCTCGTCGCGCCCTACGTCAAGGGCTGGGAGGACGCGCTGACCAACAACCACCGCTCCCGCTGGATGTCGATCGACGTCGAGGCGCGGGCGGCGGCCAAGGGGGGGGCGGCCAAGGGCGCCGAAACCGCCTCGGCCGGCGACGCCAAGGACGAGGCCGGCGGCTCCGGCCTGCTCCTGCCGATCGGCGGCGGCGCCGCCCTGATCGGCCTGCTGGTCGTCCTCATCGCCCGCCGCCGCCGGTCGGCCGCCGGCTGAACGGGCCCTGACATTCGCGCGAGCCCCGGTGAATCCGCCGGGTCTTGTGCTATTGCTGCCGCAACATTCTTCACAGAAGGACGCCCGCCCATGGCCCTGCGCGCCATCGCCGCCCTCCTCGCCGCCCTCTTCCTGGCGGCGGCTCCCGTTTCCGCCGAAGTGGTCCTCAACCGGGGCAATGCCGGCGGCGACCCGTTCTCGCTCGATCCCCACCAGACCCAGGGCACCTGGGAGAACTTCATCGTCGGCGACATGCTGGAAGGCCTGACGACCGAAGCCGAGGACGGCTCGATCATCCCCGGCGCGGCCGAAAGCTGGACGATTTCGCCGGACGGCCTCACCTGGACCTTCAAGATGCGCCAGGGCGCGGTCTGGTCCGACGGCACCCCCGTCACGGCCGACGACTTCGTCTTTTCGTGGCGCCGCCTGATGGACCCCGCGACGGCCGCGCAATACGCCTCGATCCTCTATGTGGTGAAGAACGCCGAGGCGGTGAACGCCGGCAAGATGCCGCTCGACCAGCTCGGCGTCGCCGCGCCCGATCCGCAGACGCTGGTCGTCACGCTCTCTCACCCCGCGCCCTATCTCGACGGCCTCGTCGCCCATCAGGCGACGTTCCCGGTCCCGCGCTGGCAGATCGAGAAGGTCGGCGCCGACTGGATCAAGCCGGGCAACTACGTCTCGAACGGCCCCTTCACGCTGGTCGACTGGCGCGTGCAGGAATATGTCCGCCTGGCCAAGAACCCGACCTACTACGACGCCGCCAACGTGAAGGTCGATGTCGTCAACTGGATCCCGATCAACGACGTCGCCGCCGCGCTCAAGCGCTTCCGCACCGGCGAAATCGACATGCACGACAATTTCCCGACCGCCCAGTACAAGCAGCTCAAGGCGACGCTGGGCGACGAGGTGAAGCTCGCGCCCTACCTGGCGACCAGCTACATCACCTTCAACCAGCGCCAGAAGCCGTTCGACGATCCGCGCGTGCGCGAGGCGCTGTCGCTCGGCTACGATCGCCAGACGATCACCGATCGCATCTTCCAGCTCGGCGAGCCGGTCGCCTGCGCCATCGTGCCGCCCGAGACGGCGAACTACGAGCAGGGCGCGACCTCGCCCGACTGCCGCATCGCGACGCAGCCCGAACGCGTGGCGCGGGCCAAGACGCTGCTCGCCGAGGCCGGCTACGGCCCCGAGAACCCGCTGAGCTTCCGCTTCTATACCTCCAGCGACAACGACGCGAAGCGGGCGGCCGCCGCGGCGCAGTCGATGTGGAAGACCATCGGCGTCAACGCCGAGATCGTCTCGAACGAGCCGGCGACCCACTACAACCAGCACCTCCAGACCGCCAATTTCGAAGTCGGCACCGCCGCCTGGGTCGGCGACTTCAACGATCCGGAGACGTTCCTCTTCATGTTCGAATCGAACAACAAGGGGTTCAACTACGGCGGCTGGTCGAACGCGCAGTACGACGAGCTGATGCGCCAGCAGCGCATGGAGCCCGACGCCGCCAAGCGCGCCGCCATCATGCGCGAGGCCGAGCAGATCCTGCTCGACAATTACGGCGTCGCGCCCACCCGCTTCCGTTTCAACCAGTTCCTCGTGAAGACCTATCTGAAGGGCTTCACCGGCAACGTGCGCGGCGTGAACCGTTCGCGCTGGATGTCGATCGAGGGCCGCTGAGGGTGATCCGCAAGGCGTTCGTCGCGCTCGCCGCGGCCGCGGCGCTGGCCCTTTCGGCCGGCGCCGTCACCCTCCATCGCGGCAACCAGAACGACCCCGACACGCTGGATCCGCACAAGGCGACGGGCAGCTGGGAAAGCAATATCCTCGGCGATCTCTTCCTCGGCCTCATGACCGAGGACATCAACGCCGATCCGATGCCGGGCGCCGCCGAAAGCTGGACGGTCTCCGACGACGGCCTGGTGTGGACGTTCAGGATGCGGGCCGGGGCGACCTGGTCGGACGGCGTGCCGGTGACGGCCCGGGATTTCGAGTATTCCTTCCGCCGCCAGCTCGATCCGGCGACGGCCTCGCAATACGCCTCGATGCTCTACGACATCGTCAATGCCGAGGCGGTGAACGGCGGCGCGATGAAGCCGGAGGCGCTGGGCGTCAAGGCGATCGACGACGCGACGCTGGAAATCCGCCTCACCCACCCCGCGCCCTATCTGCCGCAATTGCTGATGCACCAGATCGCCTATCCGGTGCCGCGCCATGTGGTCGAGCAGCATGGCGACGACTGGGTAAAGCCCGAGACCTATGTCTCGAACGGGCCGTTCAAGCTGGTTTCGTTCCGCCCCAACGACAGCGTCGTTCTGGTCAAGAACGAGGCGTTCTACGACGCCGCCAGCGTCAAGCTGGACCAGGTGGTCTTCTACCCGACCGACGACGGCGAGGCGGCGCTCAAGCGCTTCCGCATCGGCGAACTCGACCTCAATGTCGGCTTTCCCTCGGCGCAGATCGACCAGCTGAAGCGCAACCTGGCGGCGGAGCTGCGCGTCGCGACCGTCGTCAACGTCCGCTACATCGTGATGAACACGCTGCGCCCGCCCTTCGACGATGTCCGGGTGCGCCGGGCGATCGGCCTGCTCATCGACCGTGAGGTCATCGCCAAACAGATCCTCAGGGCCGGCGAGGTCGCCGCCTACTCGATCGTGCCGCCCGGCACCGCCGGATATACCGACGGCCCGCGCCTTTCCTTCGCCGAGCGGCCGATGGCCGAGCGCATCGCGGAGGCCAAGCGCCTGCTCGCCGAGGCGGGCTACGGGCCGGACAATCCGATCGCCTTCCGCTTCAACTATATCGGCGACGCCGATTCGCGCCGCATGGCGGCGGCGCTGCAGGGGATGTGGGCGGCGGGCGGCCTGAAGGTGGAGCTCGTCGTCAGCGAGAAGAAGGTCCACTACAACACGGTGCGCGCGCAGGACTACGAGGTCGCCGAGGCCAACTGGTTCGCCGACTTCAACGACGCCAAGAACTTCCTGTTCCTCGCCCAGCCCTCGGCCGGCGACATGAACATGGCGCGCTATGCCAACCAGGACTACGAGGCGCTGGTGCGGGCGTCCGACCAGGAACGCGATCCGGCCAGGCGCATGGCGATCATGCAGCAGGCCGAGGCGCTGATGCTGGAAGAGGCGCCGCTGACCCCGGTGTTCTTCGGGGTCAGCCGCAACCTCGTGCATGTCTGGGTGAAGGGCTGGGCGGACAATCTGCTGAACGTCCACCGCTCGCGCTTCATGTCGATCGAGGGCCGCCCCTGAGCGGGGCGGTTTGGGGCGAGGGCCGCCCCTGAGCGGGGCGGTTTGGGGCGAAGGCCGCCCCTGAGCGGGGCGGTGCGGGCGAGGGCCGCCCCTGACGGCAGGCGCCGCCGCCCGAAAGGCGGCGGGCGCCGGTCAGGTCAGCGCATCTCCTCGGACGGCATGCGGACCTCCTGGTCCGACACCCGTTCGCCATCGCCGATCAGGCGCAGCAGGGTCTTCGCCGTCTGGCTGTCCAGCGCCGCCGACAGCGCCTCCAGGCGCTCGGCCGTCGTCGCGGCGCCGCCCAGCGAGGACCAGAAGACGTCCCAGGCCGAGATCTGCGGATAGATGCGGACATTGACCCGCTTGGCGTTCTCCAGCCCCGCCAGCTTGATGGTCTCCTTCAGCGCGTCGTCGAGGCCGCCGAAGCGGTCGATGAGCTTGAGGTCCAGCGCATCGACGCCGGACCAGACGCGGCCTTTGGCGATCTCGCGCACCCGCTCGATGGGCAGCTTGCGCCCTTCCGCGACGGCGGCGGTGAAGGAGGCGTAGATCTGGTCGAGCCCGGCTTCGAACTTGGCGCGCTGTTCGGGCGTCCACACCGCGAACTCGGAGGCGATGTTGGCGTTGGCGCCGATGCCGATCTGGGCGGGGCTGAGGCCGACGAGGCGGTAGGTGTCGGTCACGATCAGCTTGCCCGAGAGAACGCCGATCGAGCCGGTGATCGTCGCCGGGCTGGCGAAGATGACGTCCGCATACATCGAGATCCAGTAACCGCCGGAGGCCGCGACCGGCCCCATGCTGACCACGACCTTCTTGCCCCGGCCCTGGGCCTTGCGCAGCTGGTCGAGGATGACGTCGGAGGCGAGGGCCGAGCCGCCGGGCGAGTTCACCCGCAAGAGGATCGCCTTGACGTTGTCGTCGTCGGCGGCGGCGGCGATCGCGGCGGCGATAGTGTCGCCGCCCATCTGCTGGCCGTCGAGATAGCTCTCCGACGAGCCGCCGTCGACGATCGCCCCTTCCGCCGCGACCAGCGCGATGGTGCCGTCATTGCTGTAGGGGTGGTCGTAGGGCGAGCCCTCGCGCTCGTAATAGTCGGCGAGGGTCACGATGTCCGATCCCGCGCCGGCGCGTTCCTTGGCGGCGTCCTTGGCGTCGTCCCAGAAGCCGGTCCTGTCGACCAGCTTCGCGTCGAGCGCGCCCTGGGTGAGATAGGGCGCGTTGTCGATCAGGGCGCGCAGGCCCGTCACGTTCATCTTGCGGCGCTCGGCGATGTCGGCGGTGAGCGTGTCGTAGACGCTCTGCAGCAGGCGCGTCGTCGCCTCGCGGTGGGCCGGCGTGTAGTCGGTCTCGGTGTAGACGTTGGCCGCGTTCTTGTACTCGTAGCGCTGGCCCATGTCGGCCCGCGCCCCGATCTTGTCGAAGACGCCGCGCAGGAAGACGGTCGTCGAGAGCAGGCCGACGGCGTTCATCTCGCTGGTGCGCTGGATCCAGACCTCGTCGGCGAGGCTGGCGAGATAGTACTGGCCGATGCCGGGTCCCTGGAAGCTGCCGGCCTGGGCGATGACGAAGCGGCCGTCCTGGCCGGCCCGGAAGGCCTCGATCGCCTGCTTGAGCTCCTGCGCGTGGGCGCCGGCGATGCCGCCCGTGCCGACGCGCAGCACCAGACCCTTCACGCGCGGATCGTCGGTCGCCTTCTCCAGCGCGAAGAGCACGTCGATGAACGACATCGGGGCGTCGCCGAAGATGTCCGGGACGGGCGCGTCGCTGAAGCCGCCGCGGGCGTCGAGCGCCAGCACCGTCGCCTTGGGAATGCCCTTGTCGGTCATCGCGCTCCAGACGGCGCCGAGCACGAACAGGACGAGCGCGAGCGCGACCAGCGTGCCGAGGACCGCGAAGGCGTTGCGGAACATGCGTCCGATCCAGCGGAAGACGGCGGCGAAGAAGGAGAACATGAGGAGGCCCGGCGTTGATGGCGTCGGGGGGGACCCTATCGGCTCCGGCGCGGGAAATCCACGCAACGGCCGTCACGGTCCTGCGAGGCCCGCCAACGCAAACGGCCGGCGCTCGCGCACCGGCCGTTCGTCGTTACCTCGGATGGCCGAGGCCGGGTTCAGGCGGCCTTGCGCAGGCTCGCGAAGCCCTTCTGGACCGGCTTGAAGGCGCCCTTGGCGGCTTCCGCGGCCAGTTCGCCGACCGTGCGGGCGTTCTTGACGCTGGTCTGGAACTGCGAGCGGACATAGGCCGACTGGAT